>NZ_HF990983.1:0-17694 GCF_000432295.1 Bacteroides sp. CAG:189 | reverse complement strand
GCTCCCTCTCCCACGGAGAGGGGTGGGGAGAGGCCTCTTCTTTCACCGTATTATATAATACCTGTTCGGCTTCTACGGATGAATCTTTCATGCCTTCTACCAGACGGCAGACCTGGAATGCGTGTTCTTCACTGTGCTGCATATATTTACGGATGGCAAGCAAAGCGGCATTACGCACATGATAGCTGCCGGAAAGAACAGCACAAACAGCCTGATCCAGAAATTCTCCGGCAGGACGCTCGGCCATATCCCCTTTTTTCATCAGCAAACGGGCAATAGTAAGGAAACCGCAAATCTGCGCATACTCCTCTTCCGAAGCGATCCAATGGAATGATTTGGCCGGAGCATAAGGCAAGTGTTGAAAAAGATTCATACAGGTAAGCTCCGCTATCTCGATATTCGGCATGTTCTCTACCCATATATCTGCGATTTCCGGAAAGAAAGTCTCTACCGGCTGTAACAATCCTGCAAGAATTTTACACTCACGAATATCCTCTTTCCATAGGGTTTGTGCCAGTTCATGATTCTTCTCATATGCAGCTGCTATACTTTTGATCCGAGGCAACTCCACCCCGAAATTAAGTTTATAGTTTAAGCCCTTCTCACGCATACTTTGAGACACAACCCCGTTCATCGAAAGCCGGAGTTGTGTCTTGATATCTTTCAGTTGTTCTTTTATATCCATTGTTTTTTTAGTTACAAGTTACAGGTTACAGACCACAAAGCAGAGGTTACAATACTAATATACAACATATTAACCACGCGTACCACTCACAGTTCGTAGCTTGCAACTAATTCACAGAAGGCAATGGAGAGTAGTCCTTACTATAACGTAACATCTGCTCTGCATATCCCTCGTCATAAGTTACGGTAACATCGGTTACTGCCCCGTTCTCATCCGTTACCGCCTCATATTTAGGATTCACAAATCCCTTGTATGGGGCAAGATTAAGTTTCTTATAACGTTCCAAGACTTCTGCATGAAGAGTAGGATCTACTTTCACGGCATAATCTTCTACCAATGCACGGGCAGCCGCAAAATCACCGGTAGATTTAATACGCTGAATCTCCGCCAGCAACTCACCGAAAAGTTGACGTACTTTTTCATAATCATTCACTGCCACATAAGTCTTACCGTCCTTCTTCACCAACTCTACCACTTTATCGGCAGCACCTTTCTCAAATACCCAACGGGCGATAAGCTGACGGTTACGCATATGTGCCTCTTCCACCGTATTACCCGGCTGGATACGTACCAATTGTGTCATCAGCCCGTTCATGAGATAAGTGTAATACTGCGCTTTATACGCTTCATTGCTGGGAAGCAGCCCCAACTCGACCAGTTTCGGATCAGCCACATAATACAATCCGAAAAGATCGGCACGCGCCTCTTCAATGGTAGAACCGTAAGCCTTCAAGGCATCCGGATCGACTCCCGGAAGCAATTTACCGGAACCATGCCCTAAACATTCGTGCAAGTCGGTATGCAGTTCATCCGTCAAGTCCGAGTACCGGTCTATCAGTGCGATCTCCGCATCACTGTATACAAACTCTTCGTTAAAGCCATTACCGTGGGCAGCTTTATTATAAGCATCCGTGATATTTCCAATGGTTACGGACTTGGAACCATGGTGCGCACGTATCCAGTTCGCATTAGGCAGATTGATGCCGATAGCCGTTGCAGGATAAAGATCACCGGCAAGAATAGCTGCAGTTATCACTTTCGCAGAAACTCCTTTCACCTGATCTTTCCGGAACCGGGGATCTACCGGAGAATGATCTTCAAACCATTGCGCATTGCTGCTAATCACTTCCGTACGGTGTGTAGCCTCCAAATCCTTGAAATTAACAAGAGATTCCCAACTGGCCTTCATGCCGAGCGGATCACCGTAGCTTTCGGTAAAACCATTTACGAAATCAATACGGGAGTTCAAGTCTTTCACCCACAAAATGGCGTATTCGTCAAAAGTCTTTAAGTCGCCCGTCTCATAAAACTCGATCAGCTTACCGATGGCAGCTCTCTGCGCTTCATCTTCGGCCACCCCTTCGGCTTTCTTCAACCAATAGACGATCTTTTCAATGGCTTGCGTATAAAGTCCGCCAACTTTCCATACTTTCTCTTGTATCTTACCATTCTCTTTTACCAAACGACTGTTTAAGCCGTATGAAACCGGCGTCTCGTCTTTCGGATCTTTCATCTTATTGTAGAAAGCTTCCGCTTCCGCCTGAGTCACTCCATCATAATAGTTACAGGCAGAGGTCAGTATCAGATCTTCACCATCGGCTTGATTCACCCGTTTAGGCAGAATAGCCGGATCAAAAATCACCGGGAATATTTCTTCGCACAATTGCTCCTTTGTCTGACCTTCAGAGAGAGGAAGCAAGGAAGCATCGATGCCCGTCACCGCCTGTTTAAGGAAATCCTGAGAGAAACCAGGTACGAACTTCTCCGAACCATAATGATGGTGAATGCCGTTAGAGAACCATACCCGTTTAAGATACGTCTCCATATTTTTAAAATCGGCGCTGTTCTTGTCTCCCTTGTAGTTAGTGTATACGGCTTCCAGCATTCGCCGGATACGCAAGTTATACTTTCCATTCTGATCAAAGAGGATATCACGTCCTTCGAGTGCAGCCTCCGTGAGATAATAAATCAATTCTTTCTGTTTCAGCGACAGGTCCTCAAATCCGGGAACCCGGTAGCGCAATATCTGTAAATCGGCAAATTGTTCCACTGTATAATCAAATTTATCTGCCTGGGCAGTCGTTGTTTTGGCACCGCCGCATGACGTCAGCACAGTAGCGGTTACAGCCATCGAAATAATAAGATGCTTTTTCATAAAAAGGGGGAAAGCCTCTTCCCAGCCTTCCCCGTGGGAGAGGGGGCTAAGTTAGCTTGATTACCGGTTAATAAATAATAATAGTATCTACACCCCCTCTCCCACGGAGAGGGCTGGGGAGAGGCCCCAAATCACAAAAAGGAAGCATCCCGGGATTTTTCAGCCCGGAATATTTCCTTTTCTATTCTACATATTAAATACGTTGTTACTTCTTGCTCTCAAGGTGTTCTTTGCGATAACCATTAGGAGTCTTACCTACATTCTTATAGAAAGCGGCATAGAAAGACTGACGGTTAGCAAAACCAACCATTGCACTGATTTCTTCCACATTCTTATCTGCATATCTCTTGTCTGTCAATAAATGCAAAGCGTCTTTCACTCTGTATTCGTTCAGCAAGCAAGAATAATTCTGGCCGAAACGAGAATTAACTACTGCGGATAAATAACGCGTATTCGTTTTCAGTTCTTTCGCCAAATCCTTTGCAGAATAGTCAGGATCTCTGTACTTCTTCTGAACGACAACGATATTCAATATCTTGTCATACAATTCATCTGCAAGTTCCGGTCTGATTAAAGAACGATACGCTGCTTTCTTCTCTTTCTTCTCCCTCAAGTTATAAGGGCGCTTCTTCGGAGTCTCTTCCTGTTTTTTGTTTTCTAAATTACTCATTGAAATTAACTGGTTAGGGTTTGTTTTTAATTATTGCTACAATGGAGCAATATTTCCATGTCACAAATTTCGGACATTATTTTCACATATGCAACTTTTGAGTATATATTTTTTATAACTGAACTATCAAAATGATGAAATTTGTGAGAAAGAACATAGAGAATAAGAAACTTTAACTTCCGGAGGGGGTGTTTTCGATCACAGATTATTTAATTTCCTGCCATCATCTATCAATATAGATGATAGACCGAAGAAAATAGTACCTTTGCAAAAAGTTTCAAAATACGAACCATGATCCAAACACTGAAAACCTACTTCGGTTATGAAAGTTTCCGCCCCCTGCAAGAAGAGATTATCCAGAATTTACTGGATCGGAAAGACAGCCTGGTATTAATGCCCACCGGAGGAGGAAAATCGATCTGCTACCAACTCCCTGCGCTGCTTTGCGAAGGTACTGCCGTCGTGGTATCTCCGCTTATATCATTGATGAAAGACCAGGTAGAAACGCTCCGGGCCAACGGAATAGCCGCAGGAGCACTGAACAGTAGCAATGACGAAACCGAAAATGCCAATCTGCGGCGTGCCTGCATCGAAGGCAAACTGAAACTCCTCTATATATCTCCCGAAAAACTGATCACCGAAATCGACTATCTGCTGCGGGACATGCATCTTTCCCTCTTTGCCATCGACGAAGCACACTGCATCTCGCAATGGGGACATGATTTCCGCCCTGAGTATGCTCAAATGGGCATATTACATCAGGTATTCCCGCATATACCTATTATCGCACTGACAGCCACAGCCGATAAGATCACGCGTGAAGACATCATACGCCAACTGCATCTCACCGATCCGAAAGTGTTTATCTCTTCTTTCGACCGCCCCAACCTCAGCCTGGCCGTGAAACGGGGATACCAACAGAAAGAAAAGAGCAGGACCATACTGGAATTTATCGACCGGCACGCCGGTGAGTGCGGCATCATATATTGCATGAGCCGCAGTAAAACAGAGACCGTAGCACAGATGTTACAAAAGCATGGAATACGCTGCGGAGTCTATCATGCGGGGCTTTCAACCCAGCAACGGGATGCAACGCAGGACGATTTCATCAATGACCGTATACAGGTGGTCTGCGCCACAATTGCCTTTGGAATGGGGATTGACAAATCAAATGTCCGTTGGGTGATCCACTATAATCTTCCCAAAAGTATCGAGAGCTTTTATCAGGAAATAGGCCGGGCCGGGCGAGACGGAATGCCAAGCGACACCCTCCTTTTCTATTCTTTGGGAGACTTGATCCTGCTCACTAAATTTGCCACTGAAAGCAACCAGCAATCAATCAATCTGGAGAAGCTGCAACGGATGCAGCAATATGCAGAAGCCAACATTTGCAGGAGACGGATTCTTCTGAGCTATTTCGGCGAGAAAGTAGAAAAGGATTGTGGTAATTGTGATGTTTGCCGAAACCCTCCGGAACAGTTCGATGGCACGATAATTGTGCAAAAAGCACTCAGTGCAATTGCGCGTACCGGAGAACAGATAGGAACAAGCATGTTAATTGACATTTTGCGTGGATCATTTTCCTCCGAACTCGTAGAAAGAGGATACGAAAAGCTAAAAACTTTTGGAGTCGGACGTGATATTTCAGCCAGAGACTGGCAAGACTATTTATTACAAATTCTGCAAATGGGCTTTTTCGAAATTGCATATAATGAAAATAATCATTTGAAAATTACGGAAATCGGAAATGACATACTATTTGGACGAAAAAAGACAAAATTAGTGGCCATCCGACGAGAAGAAAACACAACCTCCAAAAGGAGGGGAAAAAAGGTGGTTGTCAATAAAGAACTGCCTTTGGGACTAACAACAACTGAGAACAAAGATTTGTTCGAAGCTTTACGCGGACTCCGCAAACAATTAGCCGAACAAGAAGCAATTCCCGCCTATATAGTTTTATCGGACAAAGTACTGCACCTGCTCAGTATGGCACAACCCACAACAATCGAGGAATTCGGTAGTATCAGTGGTATAGGAGAGTATAAAAAGAAAAAGTACGGTAAGGAGTTCATCGAACTGATACGTCAATTCAAATGAAAGATAACGGAAAATACCGAATAAGATACGGTAATATATAGTGTTTCACAGTTGTGAGACGATCGTCACTCAATTGAGAAACGTGCGTCTCACAGTTATGAGACGATCATCTCACAATTACGAAACGCCCCGCATCCAAGCAACTTATTTACATTGTTTCAGCTTCTCATACAGATCAGACGGCGGTACTCCGAGAGAAATCGCCTTTTCATAATCGGCTTTGGCAAGTGCTTTCCTCTTCTGAAGCAGATAAATGTCACCACGAAGCAAATAAGCATCCATCAATGATGAAGACAAGCGAATCGCTTCTTCAAGATCGACAAGAGCCAGTTCCAAATGTTCCATCTCCCGTTCTATATCGGCACGGGCCACATAAAGAGTAGCGTCATCCGGATTTTCTACCAGCAATTTATTTACCAGTTCAAGAGCTTCCCGGAATTTGCCTTCTTTCTGTTCGAGAGTAGCCAACCCGAGACGGCCGGCATAACTCTTAGAATCCAGTTCCAACAACCGGTCATAGTCGAGACGCGCCGCTTTATAATCACGCCGGACAGTATAGATATAGGCCCGCATCAATAAAGCTTCCTTATTGCCCTTATCGGCCTCGAGCGCTTCGGAATAGTCCAGAAAAGCACGATCGGTCATTCCTTTCTCCATATAAATAGCAGCACGATCCAATAGGATAGGTACGGCATTAGGAGCGATATTCAATGCATAAGTATACGATTGAAGCGCATCATCATAACGTCCTAACCGACGCTGCACCAATCCGAGATTGGAAAACAGCAACGCATTATGAGGATTGGACGGTTCGAGTTTCATAGCCTGTACCAGCAGATCTTCTGCCTGCGCCAAGCTGTCTCTTTCTATACAGTCTATCGCCTTTTCAGAAAGTTCACGATAGGTTTGAGCGGAAACCGTCAAAGAAGAGAAAAAGAGGAGGGAAAAAACAAAGATTGACTTCATCATACTAATAATTTAATAATGTGCAAATATGCCAATGTGCCAATTGGCTGCGCTAAATAATATACCAATGCATATAATATACCAAGTGTCCAATGAATAATTTATTAATTATCCAATTCATTCTTTCAATTCCCCAATTGGCATATTGGCACATTGCCACATTGGCCAATTATTCAGTCCAACGGATACGCATCGAATGCAAACAACTCCGTCGACAAGTAGCGCTCCCCCGTATCGGGCAATAATGCTACAATCATCTTGCCGGCAAACTCCGGACGTTCCGCTAACTTCCGCGCCGCATAAACGGCTGCACCGGAAGAAATACCGGCCAATAATCCTTCCGTAGCAGCAAGTTCGCGCCCGGCACGTATCGCTTCATCATCGGGTACTCCCATTACTTCATCTACCACGAAAGCATCATAAATCTTCGGAATAAAATTGGCACCGATTCCCTGTATCCGGTGAGGGGCAGCCACACCGCCAGCCAACACCGGAGAAGCGGCAGGTTCAACAGCCATTACATAAACAACGGGATTGTGTTTTTTCAATGCACGAGCCACACCACAGATAGTTCCACCGGTTCCTACCCCGGCAACGAAAGCAGCAATCTGTCCTCCGGTATCTTCCCATATTTCTTCTCCTGTGGTACGTTCGTGTACAGCCGCATTGGCAGGGTTCTCAAATTGCTGTAATATGACCGAACCGGGAATCGTAGCTTTCAGTTCCTGTGCTTTTGCAATAGAACCGGACATGCCGGCCATACCATCCGTCAACACAATCTGCGCTCCTAACGCTTTCAGCAGATTCCGGCGTTCAAGACTCATTGTCTCCGGCATGGTCAGTATCAGACGATAACCTTTAATGGTAGCTACCATCGCCAATCCGACACCGGTATTACCGCTTGTAGGCTCTATTATGGTGGCTCCCGGCTTCAAAAGTCCCCGTTCCTCGGCATCTTCTATCATCGAAAGCGCAACACGGTCCTTCACACTTCCGGCAGGATTAAAGGCTTCGAGTTTGGCCACAATATTTCCTTCCAAGCCATACTTAGCGCTATATCCGGACAGCTCCATCAATGGAGTATGCCCGATCAATCCTATCAGATTCTTTGCTACTTTTTTCATAATTATCACTGTTTTACATCAGTTAATGTGCAAAGATAAAGAAAAGTATAGTACCTTTGCCTGCGTTCAATCTTTTTAAGTATATCGTATGAAGAGAAGACTTATACAATTCATTACTACCTATTTTCTTTTTGTATTTATCTTTATTCTGCAAAAACCCATTTTCATGGCTTATTATTATACCTTATATAATAAGGTGTCATGGACGGACTGGTTCAGTGTAATCGGACACGGGCTTCCACTCGATCTGTCACTGGCAGGATATCTGACCATTCTTCCCGGGTTACTGCTGATAGCATCCGCATGGACAGACTCACGGATATTACAACTGATACGCCGCATCTATTTCACCATCATATCCATATTGCTCTCCTGCATATTTATAAGCGACCTCGGCCTATATGGTTATTGGGGTTTCCGGCTCGATACCACACCATTGTTTTATTTCTTCTCTTCTCCCAAAGATGCTCTTGCCAGCGTCAGCCTATGGGTGGTGGCCGGAGGTATTCTTGCGATGGCGGTTTATGCAGCACTTTTATATTTCGTCTTCTCATGGATACTGGTTAACGAAAAACGTCCGTTAAAGATACCTTATCGCCGTTTGAGCGTATCCGGAGTACTCCTGTTGGCTACCGGTCTGCTTTTTATCCCGATACGCGGAGGATTCAGCGTATCAACCATGAATTTAGGCAGAGTTTTTTTCAGTGCCGACCAACGGTTGAACCATGCCGCCATCAATCCGGCTTTCAGCCTGTTGGATTCCTTTTCCAGACAGGCGGATTTCGATAAACAATATCGCTTTATGCCTGCTGAAGAGGCAGATATTTTATTTTCCGAATTGACGGATAAGCCCGTGACAGATTCCATCCCCCGCTTGTTCAACACGGAACGTCCTAACATTATCATGATCATACTCGAAAGTTTTTCTTCACATTTGATGGAAACACTCGGTGGTGAACCCGGTATAGCGGTCAATATGGACGAATTTGCCAAAGAAGGTATCCTGTTTACCCATTTCTATGCCAACAGCTTCCGCACCGACCGGGGCTTGGTATCCATCATTAGCGGATACCCCGCCCAGCCTACTACGAGTATCATGAAATATACCCGTAAAACACAGAGTCTTCCTTCCATTCCTGCCAGTCTGAAGAAAGCAGGATACGACCTGCAATATTACTACGGAGGCGATGCCGATTTCACCAACATGCGTTCGTATCTGGTATCTACCGGGATTGAAAAGATCGTTTCCCAAAATGATTTTCCCGTCTCCGAACGTCTCAGTAAATGGGGAGTACACGATCACATCCTGTTCCACCGGATCTTGACAGACTTAAAGACCGAACCGCAACAGGAGCCTTTTTTCAAGATTTTACAGACGTCCAGCAGTCACGAGCCATTCGAAGTACCTTACAGCAAATTGTCGAATGCCAAACTGAATGCTTTCGCCTATACCGACAGTTGTGCCGGAGATTTTGTACGCCAACTCAAAGAAACCCCTCTTTGGAAAAACAGTGTCGTTCTTTTCGTACCCGATCATTTAGGTGTATACCCCGAAAGTATAGACCATCTTTCGCCCGAGCGCTATACCATTCCCCTAATCCTGACCGGAGGTGCGGTAAAAGAACCGCAGAGAATTACAGCTTACGGCTCACAAATCGACATAGCCGCCACCTTACTGGCACAGTTAGGACTACCTCACGATGATTTTACTTTCAGCAAAAACATCCTTAATCCGTCTTCACCTCATTTCGCATTTTTCACTTTCCCCAATATATTCGGAATGGTTACAGCCGATAATGAAGTGGTATTCAACTGTGAATCAAATACAGTTGCGATGGATGAAGGAACACACCAAGGTGAAAATCTGAATAAAGGAAAAGCATACTTGCAGAAACTATACGATGACCTCGCTAAAAGATAAACATTAAAAAACCACAAAGATGACATACCAACTATTACAATCACTCACCGAAGCAGACCAGAGCCTGCTGCTTTATCTGAACGGGCTGCACAATACATTCGGTGATTATTTCATGCCAGTCTTTACCGGCAAGTGGATATGGGTACCGATGTACGCCGGCATATTATACGTATTATTGAAAAACTATAACTGGAAAGTTACCCTGCTTTGCCTGATAGCAATCACCCTTACCATCACATTCGCCGATCAAGTTTGCGCCACCCTTATCCGTCCGATCGTAGAACGTCCCCGACCCTCCAATCCGGCAAGTCCGATTGCCGACCTGGTACATATCGTCAACGGAAGACGGGGCGGTGGTTTCGGATTCCCGTCCTGCCATGCTTCCAATTCGTTCGGCTTGGCTTTTTTCCTCGTATTCCTGTTCCGTAAACGATGGCTCAGCCTGTTCATCTGTATATGGGCTACTGTCAATTGCTATACCCGCATCTATTTAGGATTACATTATCCGGGAGACCTGATAGTAGGGATGCTGGTAGGTTTGTGCGGTGCCGCACTTATGTACTATCTGCTACGAAAGGTGACAAAAGAAGATTTCAGAAATGCCCGGCAGACAGAGGTTCCCATTTATATCGGACTATTGACTACTGTGGGAATCCTGATCTATTCGGCGATACATACAATATAAAACGGCAGCCTCTCCCCAGCCCTCTCCGTGGGAGAGGGAGCTAAGTTAGTTTTGTAACTAATTGATAGACAAGAGTATCTGTACACTCTCTCTTACGAAGAGGGTTGGGGAGAGGCTTCAAAACTGATTAGCCATGAGCTAATTACTATTTTTCAAACAAAAGAACAAATAAAATACCTGTAAAAGCTATGCAGGAAATATGTTCTTTTGTTCTTCTGTCTTCTGAATCGATTCAAGACTAACTTAGCTCCCTCTCCCACGGAGAGGGCTGGGGAGAGGCTGCCTTTCGAACATAATCGACAATCCACTCTCCTACCTCTTTCGTACCATATTTTTCACCACCGGTCACCTGTATCTCCGGAGTACGTACATTAGCATCCAAAGAAGCGTCCACCGCCCGGCGGATCAGTGCTCCCTCTTCTTTACAGTCGAAATACTCGAAAAGCATAGCTACTGAAAGAATCTGCGCCAACGGATTGGCAATATTCAATCCTTTCGCCTGTGGCCATGAACCGTGAATCGGCTCGAATACCGGAGTACTTTCACCGGTCGAAGCTGAAGGCAGCAATCCCATAGAACCACTGATAACCGAACCTTCATCCGTAAGAATGTCTCCGAAAGTATTTTCCGTCACCATCACATCAAAGAATTTCGGTTCCTGTATCATCTTCATAGCCGCATTATCCACAAACATATAATCTGTGGTCACTTCAGGATAAGCAGGTGCCATCTCCTGTGCGATCTGACGCCACAAACGGCTGGAAGCAAGCACATTTGCCTTATCTACCACCGTGAGGTGCTTACGGCGCTTCATCGCATATTCAAAAGCCGTCTTCAAGATACGTTCTATCTCGGGACGGGTATACATGTTCGTATCATAAGCCTTGTCATTATCCTGGTATTTTTCACCGAAATACATACCACCGGTCAATTCGCGGATACAAAGAAAATCAGCCCCTTCTACCAGTTCGGCACGCAAAGGCGACTTATGAACCAAGCATTTAAAAGTCTGGACGGGACGTATATTTGCAAAAAGCCCCAACTTCTTGCGCATAGCCAGCAATCCCTGCTCCGGACGCACCTTGGCAGTAGGATCATTATCAAACTTCGGATCACCTACGGCAGAAAAAAGCACGGCGTCAGCATCCTTGCATATCCGGAAAGTCTCTTCCGGAAAAGGATCGCCTACCTTATCTATCGCATCCGCACCGCAAATAGCATATTCATAATCTACTTTATGTCCAAACTTCTCACAAACGGCACTCATCACCTCCACACCTTGTACGGAAATCTCCGGCCCGATGCCGTCTCCCGCTAATACAGCAATTTTAAAATCCATGTTAATTAGTAAATTAGTGATTAGTGACAAGCGGTTAACGGATAGTAATTACCGGTTGTTTTCCGCCAATCACTTATCACTAACCACTTTTATCACTATTATTAATATTCTTCTATTATATTCAGCATCTTAATCGTAGCCTTGATGGCTGCTTCTGTCTGGTCAGCGTCCAATCCACGGGTACGGAATACTTTCTCGCCGAAACTCCAAGTGATGACCGTCTGCACGAAAGCATCGGTACGGCCTCCGGGAGGAATACTCACGGCATAATTTATCAGCATCGGGAATTTACGTCCCAAGGTCACTTTGTATATTTTGCGCAATGCACGCACAAAAGCATCGTACTGACCGTCACCGGATGAACTCTCTTCGTACACCTGCCCGTCTATTTCAACACTCAATGTAGCCATAGGCTTCAATCCGTTTGCCAACGTCACAAAATAGCTCTTGAGTTTCACCTTATTATTCATGCCATCGTGCTTCAATACATCAGAAATGATATACGGAAGATCCTCCTGCGTCACGAGTTCTTTCTTATCACCCAGCTCGATGATACGTTCGGTTACTTTCCTCATAGATTCTTCATCCAACTCGAGTCCTAAGCTTTCGAGATTCTTACGTATGTTCGCCTTGCCGGAAGTTTTGCCTAAAGCATACTCGCGTATCCGCCCGAAACGTTCGGGCAAAAGATCATTGCAATAAAGGTTACTCTTATTGTCGCCATCCGCATGCACGCCGGCTACCTGTGTGAATACATTCTCACCAACAATCGGCTTATTGGCCGGTATCACAATACCGGAATAAGATTCCACTACCCGGCTTACATCGTTCAGACGGCTCTCATCAATATTGGTAATAGCATTGAAATGGTCTTTCAGGATAGCCTGCACACTTGCCAAAGGAGCATTACCCGCACGCTCGCCCAGACCATTGATGGTAGTATGAAGCCCTTTCACGCCACTCAACACGGCAGCAAGCACATTACTCACCGCCAAGTCATAGTCATTGTGAGCATGGAAGTCGAAGTGGGTATCCGGATAACGCTTCTTCATCTTCCGCATGAACTCGATCACCTGCAACGGATTCAGAACACCTAACGTATCAGGCAACATGAAACGTTTGATACTGGTCTGTTTCAATGCATCGACAATCCGGAACACATATTCGGGAGAATCCTTCATACCGTTACTCCAGTCTTCAAGATACACATTGACTTCGATATCCAATTCGTTGGCATAATCCACTACGGCAAGAATATCTTCAATATGCTCTTCAGGAGTTTTCTTCAACTGATAAGTACAGTGCTTCAGCGAGCCTTTACACAATAAATTGATGACACGGCATCCGGTAGCATGAATCCAATCCAGCGAAGTACGACCGTCCACAAATCCCAAGACCTCTACCTTTTGCAGCAGATTTCTACGGGCCGCCCAGTCACAGATCATCTTTACCGCGTCGAATTCCCCTTCAGACACCCGTGCCGAAGCCACCTCCACACGGTCTACCTTCAGTTCTTCCAGCAACAGTCGGGCTATCATTAGTTTTTCATGAGGCACAAAAGACACTCCACTGGTCTGTTCACCGTCGCGGAGGGTTGTGTCCATGATTTCTATTTTGACGCCTTTTCCCATTGTTCTATCTTTTCTTTGTTTGTCAGCAAGAAGTCTATATCATCCAATCCATTCATAAGGCAATGCTTCTTATACGCATTGATTTCAAAAGATTCGCTTTTCCCGGTGGCTTTATTGGTTATGGTCTGCTCCGGCAAGTTCACCTCTACTTCCGTCTTCGGATTCTTGAAAATAGAATCAAACAGTTCTGCCAGGAATTCTTCGGTTACCACCACCGGCAACACAAAATTGTTCAACTCATTATTTTTATGAATATCGGCAAAAAAGCTACTCACCACCACCCGAAAGCCATAATCGGCAATGGCCCACGCAGCATGCTCACGGCTCGAACCCGAACCGAAATTCTTTCCGGCTACCAGAATCTGACCGCCATAAGTAGGATCATTCAGTACAAATGATTCGATCTTATTTCCCTGTTTGTCATAACGCCAGTCGCGAAACAGATTTTCTCCAAACCCCTCTTTCGTCGTCGCTTTCAGAAAACGTGCCGGTATAATCTGGTCTGTATCTACATTCTCCAATGGCAGAGGTACACATGTACTTGTCAGTATATTGAATTTTGCTTTCATCTTTTTTATTTACGATTTAACGATTTACTATTTACGATTGATATTACTTTTGACTTACACAGACGATCCCGATTTACGAACTTACTTCGACCGTAAACGGTAAATCGTCCAATCGAAAATCCTATCTCATCATTTCTCTCGGATCGGTAATCACCCCGGTCACCGCTGCCGCAGCAGCAACAAGCGGACTTGCCAGCAATGTACGCGCCCCCGGTCCCTGACGGCCTTCAAAGTTACGGTTGCTGGTAGATACGGAATATTTGCCTGCCGGTATTTTATCATCATTCATTGCCAGACAAGCTGAACAACCCGGCTGGCGGATAGCAAAACCGGCTTCTTCCAAAATTTTATCCAATCCCTCTTCCCGAATCTGCTCGTCTACCATCCAAGAACCGGGAACCAACCATGCAATCACATGATCGGCTTTCTTCCGTCCTTTCACCAAAGAAGCAAAAGCCCGGAAATCCTCAATACGCCCATTGGTACAAGCCCCCAGAAATACATAGTCAATCTTCTTACCCAGTAAAGACTCTCCCGGCCGAAAACCCATATAATCCAAAGATTTGATAAAAGACGCCTTCGTCGTTTCGTTCATATCATCTGTAGTCGGGATAAATTGTGTGATTCCCATACCCATACCCGGATTTGTTCCGTAAGTAATCATCGGTTCGATATCCGCAGCATCAAAGCGTACCTCCTTATCGAAAACGGCATCCTCTTCACTCTTCAACGTTCTCCAATAAGCCAACGCCTTCTCCCACTCTTCACCTTTCGGTGCATTTTCACGACCTTTGATGTATTCGAATGTAACTTCATCCGGAGCTACCATGCCACCGCGTGCGCCCATCTCGATAGAAAGATTACAAAGTGTCAGACGACCTTCCATCGTCAAGTTACGAATCGCTTCCCCCGCATATTCCACAAAATATCCGGTTGCACCACTGGTCGTCATCTTCGACATCATATAAAGTGCAATGTCTTTGGCAGTAACTCCTTCACCCGGTTTTCCATCCACCGTGATACGCATCGTTTTTGGACGCGACTGCAAAATACATTGTGATGCCAATACCATCTCTACCTCACTGGTTCCGATACCGAAAGCCACTGCCCCCATTGCTCCATGAGTAGAAGTATGCGAATCTCCGCAGACAATCGTCATACCCGGCAAAGTCAACCCACGCTCCGGACCGACTACATGTATGATACCGTTCCTTTTATCCATCATCCCGAAATGAGTCAGACCGAAATCCTTCGCATTCTTTGTCAAGGTATCCACCTGTGTTTTGGAAACAGGATCTTCGATCGGCTTATCCTGATCATGCGTCGGCGTATTATGATCCGGCATACAATATATCTTTTCCGGACGGAAACATTTGATTCCACGTGCACGCAATCCTGCAAAAGCTTGCGGACTGGTTACCTCATGACAATACAATCTGTCGATATAAAGTTGTGTAGGACCATCTTCCACCGTAGTTACCACGTGTGCATCCCAGATTTTATCAAATAATGTATTCATTTGTTTATTTACGATTTTACAATTTACAAATTACGATTGAAATACTCTAACTCCTGTTGTCTATTTGCTGAACTTATTGATACAGTCGATATAGGCTTCTACGGATGCGGCAATAATATCGGTATTGGCACCAAAGCCGTAATACATCTGGTTATCATATTCTACCTGCATGTGTACTTTACCTACATCATCACTACCTTTACTGATTGCTTGAATCGTAAACTCTTTCAAAGTCATATGACGGTCTATTATTCGTTTCAACGCCTTAATAGCAGCATCTACCGGCCCATTTCCACTGGCGGCCGCTTCAAACTTCTCACCGGCTATATTCAATCCGAGACTGGCAACGGAACGAACTCCCACTCCGCTCGTCACCTGAAGATATTCCAATTTAATACGATGGTTCTGACTGCGATCGGCTCCTGCCAATACAAGAATATCATCATCATGAATATCTTTTTTACGATCAGCCAGCTTCAAGAACTCTTCATATACCTTATCCAATTTATCCTGATCAAGCGTCACTCCCAGCACAGAAAGACGATTCTTCAAAGCAGCACGTCCACTGCGGGCTGTCAATACAATGGAATTATCATCAATACCCACATCTTTCGGGTCGATGATTTCATAAGTCTGTACATTCTTCAACACACCATCCTGATGGATCCCCGATGAATGGGCAAAAGCATTTCGTCCGACAATCGCTTTGTTAGGCTGTACAGGCATATTCATCAAGCTCGATACCATCCGGCTCGTCGGATAAATTTTATGTGTATTGATATTCGTTTCAATATCGATCTCATGATGACTCTTGATAATCATGGCTATCTCTTCAAGTGCAGTATTTCCAGCACGTTCACCAATACCATTAATGGTCACTTCCACCTGACGGGCACCGTTCAAAACTCCGGCTATCGTATTAGCAGTGGCCATACCCAAATCATTATGGCAATGTGTAGACAAGATCGCTTTCTCAATACCCGCCACATGTTGCATCAGATATTTGATTTTCGCACCGTATTCCGAGGGCAGGCAATAGCCGGTTGTATCCGGAATATTCACTACAGTAGCCCCTGCCTTAATAACGGCTTCAACCACACGGGCCAAATATTCATTATCCGTACGGCCGGCATCCTCCGCATAAAACTCTACATCATCTACAAAGCGACGGGCATATTTCACTGCTGCTACCGCACGCTCGATAATCTCTTCACGGTTCGAATTAAATTTATACTTGATATGAGAATCAGATGTACCGATTCCTGTATGGATACGTTTACGCTTGGCAAATTTCAAAGCATCCACCGCCACATCAATATCCTTTTGCACCGCACGTGTCAAAGCACAAATCGTGGGCCATGTCACCGCTTTAGAAATTTCGATTACTGAATTAAAATCACCCGGACTGGAAATGGGAAACCCCGCTTCAATCACATCTACACCCAGTATTTCCAGCGCCTTCGCTACTTGAATTTTTTCTACTGTATTCAACTGGCATCCCGGAACCTGTTCACCATCCCTAAGCGTGGTGTCAAAAATAAATAATCTGTCACTCATTGTTTTTTATTGTTTTTATCGGATTATACATCATCAAAAAAGCCTTTCGCACCGGGAAGTGAGAAAGGCTTTCGTATATTTTCATCATACACATCTATACGCGACACTCACTTCCACTAAGCCCTGCCAGTAGAATAATAATACCACACAATAGAATATATATAAATGATTGATTCATGTTATTGTCTTCTTTTATATTTTGACGATGCAAAGGTAGAGATTATTTCTTTCCCACCAAATAAAACGTTACTTTTTTATTCAAAAAAATATCATTCCATAAGAATAATTGCTATTTATCAATAAATATATCACAAAATCCTGTGAATTTCTATAATAAAAAATGGGAATAAAACACATATACATGTCTTATTCCCATTCATTTACACGTTTAAATACCGTAGCTTACTTTTTGTCACATTTTTTTTCGCAATCTGCTTTCTTTTCGCAATCTGCTTTGTCCTTGCAGCATGCTTCTTTATCCTTGCAGCATGCTTTCGTCGAATCACAAGCAGCAGAATCAGCTTTACAACAAGGAACTGTCGCAGCAGCTTCTACCGTTTCTACTTCTACCGTTTCTGAAGTCACCTCTGAATTTGCAGGTTTGTTACCACAAGAAGTCAATGCAAAAGAGAATGAAACTGCAAGAGCAGCCAGAAATAATTTAGTTTTCATACTTAAAAATTTTGCTTTAAACATTAAATTAATAAAAGTTGATGCCGCAAAGATAAGAAAATCTGCGATACATACAAAATAAACGCGAAAATCCCCTTGCCCCC
>NZ_HF990982.1:21881-25367 GCF_000432295.1 Bacteroides sp. CAG:189 | reverse complement strand
TTATGGTGGTAGTGCTACTGCCACTAAAAATTATATTTTCTTTAAGTCGTTTGTAATGGGAAGTTCCAAATCGAAGATTTATTATAAAGGTAAAGTTCAGAATAGCGTTGGTTCTGCTGAAACATCTACTTCGTACACTTATTATAAATAGAATTCAAATCTTCATGTGTAAACGGCTTTCCATTTAAGTCGAAAGAGAATACGCTATGTTGAAATTGTTGATAGCTCGGTTTTTTTAGTAAAATACTTGATATTCAATATATTGATTTAAATGAAATCTTACATCCATTTTCATAAAATGAGTCGATATGAGTCATTTTATGAAAATGTTTTCTACATGTGATGTTTTATGAATAAATTGTGTTTAGTTTACTAAATAATATTATCATTAAACATCTGTAAAATTAATTGTTATTATGCAAGCAAAATTAATCTTTTTAATACTCCTTTTCTGGGGAATGTGGTGTTCGTCAATTTACGCTCAGTCCTTAAGTAGCTTGAAACGTGAAAACAAACAGACGATGAAAGAACTTAAGGTGAAGTATGGGTTAAGCTCTATAAAAATAGAAATGGGAGATAATGGATTCTGGTATTATTTAGTCTCTCAGAAAGAGGGAAATCAAAAATGTTATGGAGTTATTAGCAAAAACGGGAACTTTATATTTGAATGTGAGTATGAAGATATTATTTATATCAATGGTATTTATAAAGATGGTTATGTCAATTATACATTTAATTCTATGTCAGGAGGAACTGATGAATTTAAATTATATAACCATATGATGCTGGATCATTTTATTTTAGAAAAAGCTGATACGCATGAAAAACTGATATGTACTTGTGACGGTAAAATATTGAAGAGTGGGATACAAGGACAAATCACATACTTGGGTAGTTGGCTGCTGATAAATACAAAGGAAATATACACAAGACAGTTGGATGGCGTTCTAAAATTAATAATTGTAAATAATGAGTCTAAAAACATGCGTTTTATGACTTGGAATGGCATTGAAATTTTTAATGATGAAATGTTTTTGATGATCATAGCAAACAAAGCTTCCGGAAATTTCAATAATGTATTTGCTTTTAATAATCAAAATCGTATGGGAGCAATCTATTTGGAGGATTTAAATTCAATTGTACCGATTGAATACTCGGAAATACGTACAATCTCAGGTAAAAGAGAATTTGAAGTGAAACTACATCCTGCTGATAAATTTCATGTTTACAACAAGACAATGAATGAAAAATTTATTCCTAAAAATCCTGGTGAACAATTCTACGTTGAAAGAAAATATGAAGACTGCATCAAATATTATGCTACAGAGGGTGTAGCTGATGCTGATTCAAAGTTATATTCAGCTTCTGCGTTAAAAACAATTGCTATATTAAAAGTGATACAACTTCAAAATCATGTTCAAGCCCCTTCGGCCAACCAATTGAAAGATTACAACTATAACGAGATAAAAAGCCTTCTAAATGATGCTAAGACGATACTTGAGTCAGCAATGAGCCAAGATACCTTGCGAACCAAAGTATATCAAGAAAATATAAATAATTGCGATGTGTACTTAGATTTACTGGAAACATATCATGCACAATTAAAAGAAAATAGTTTTGGGAACCAATTACTAAAATCAATACTTGCAGGTATTTCCGAAGGGTTGAAACAAGCTGCGGTAAAATCGATTAACGCTTCTTCGCTAAATATTGGCAAGAATTCTCATAGTACTGCAAATGATGATGGACGGCATAACTCATCTACTTCTAACTCTACCGGGTCAAGTAATTCTTCAAATAGTGGCGGATTGAGTGATGGTGTGCAAAATCGTATCAGACAAGTAGAAAAAAACATTGCGAATGAAACTGAATACTTGCAACATGCTCAAAAACGCTACAATAGTAATCCTACAAGTGCAGGGAAAAGAGAAATGGAGGCTCACAAACGAGCGATAGAGGGTTATAGAAAACAAATAGAGGATTTAAAGAGTGGAAGATAGTGATAAATAAAAAAATCGATATCAGGGTATTTCAAACCGAAATAAAATGTTCTATTAGAAATGGAGACTCAAAATCAAAAGGTAGAGAAGGTTATCAGGACAATAAGATCTTACCGGATTTGGATATTGGGCAGTCTTTATTTTTCGGGATTCCATTGAAGGATAGGAAAAGAAATTCAGAAAATTTCAATCCTGTAAATTAGCCGCCAGGAATTTCCGCATTTCTTCTACACTTTTTCCTCTACGGCGGGCATAATCTTGCAACTGATCTTCTCCAATCTTTCCTACAGAAAAATATTTCGAGGCAGGATGTGCAAACATTAAACCACAGACGGAGGCATGCGGATACATAGCTCCGTTTTCTGTTAGCTTTATGCCGATTTGCTTCATGTTCAGGAGCTCGTCTAAAAGGAAGTTTACCGATTGGTCGGGTAAAGACGGATAACCTACAGCCGGACGAATACCTTGATATTTCTCTATAAGTAGTTCCGGAATAGTCAGATTTTCGTCTTTAGCATATCCCCAGGCTTCCTTACGCACATGTTCGTGCATTTTTTCCGTAGCTGCTTCCGCAAGCCGGTCGGAGAGAGTCTGTACTAAAAGATGCTTGTATGGATCTTTTTTGTATAACCCTTCCATATCCGCATCGATCGTGGCGGCAAAAGCACCTACCGTATCAGTTATTCCGGAAGATAGCGGACGTACAAAATCACTGAGGCAAAGGAACGGACCTCCTTCGCGTTTCTTCATCTGCTGGCGGAGCAAAGGGAACGTAACTCCGTCTAATATGAGATTGTCCCCCTCCGAGTTAGCTTTGCATAGCTTGAAAATTGTTTTTACTTCAAAGTCCTCGTCCAGCAGATTTAACATTCGATTGGCTTCCTTAAAAAGCTGCATCGCTTCTGATGCCTTCGGGCGTTCTTCTTCCGGAAAAGATGTCAACCAGGATGCGCGACAAACATCGCATCCGTGTATATCGGCAATAGCAGCAAAGCGAGGTTGGAATCCCCACGCATGAAAGAAGTAGATCCAGTTGATATAGGAGCTGACTTCATGGACTTTATAATGTAAAATGGTAATCAAGCGATTAAAAATTAATGATTAGTGGTAAGCGATAAGTGATCTGCTAATCACTAATTTCTGATTCTCAGTTCCTGTCCCCTATAGTTTTCATCTATTGCACCGTCCGAGTATAACAGATGTCCGTTTACAAATGTCTTTTCGACTTTCCATCGGAAAGTATGTCCTTCCAACGGGCTCCATTGGCATTTGCTGAAAATACAATCTTTGGTTACCGTCCATTCCGTATTAGGACGAACGAGTACCAGATCGGCCTGATTACCGGTACGGATAAAACCTCGATTGTGTATTTCGTAAATCTGTGCGGGCGCATGGCACATCTTTTCCACTATCTTCTCGATGGTGAATACTCCTTCGTCTACCAACCCGAGCATACTGACCAGTGAAAATTGTATCATAGGCATTC
>NZ_HF990982.1:0-21840 GCF_000432295.1 Bacteroides sp. CAG:189 | reverse complement strand
TGCCGCTTTCAGTGCACCACCTTCTTTGTCTTTGAGTAAATGCGGAGCATGATCGGTAGCTATTACGTCGATCAGGCCGGAGTTGACGGCATCACGTAAGGCATTCCGTTCTTTTTTCTTGATGGCCGGGTTACATTTGATACGAGTACCCAACTCTTGGTAATCACTCGAAGTAAATAAAAGATGGGAAACACATGCCTCGGCTGTAATCCTTTTCTCTACGAGGGGAATATTCTCGAGTAACTGCAATTCTTTGGCAGTCGATATATGCAGAATATGTAGACGCGCATCGGCTATCCGCGCCAGGCGTACTGCCAGTTCTGACGACTGGTAACAGGCTTCTGTCGACCGGATATTCGGATGATATCTTAAAGGAACATCACCGTCTGCTCCGTATTTGGTTAGATATTTTTCAGTGTTTTCTTTGATAATACCTTGATCTTCACAGTGAGTGGCTATTAATAAATCCGTACTGTTGAATATGTTCAGCAGGCTTGTCATTTTATCGACCAGCATATTACCGGTGCTCGATCCCATGAATAGCTTGACACCGCATACGCGATGCTTGTCCAATTGCTCCAATAAAGGATAATTATTATTGGTAGCTCCGAAGTAGCAGGAATAATTGACGGAACATTTTTCTGCCATTAAATCGAACTTTGCATTCAGTGCATCCAGGGTGGTTGTTTGCGGACTCGTATTGGGCATATCCATAATCGAAGTTACTCCACCTGCCGCAGCTGCCCGGCTTTCGCTTGTAATATCGGCTTTTTGAGTCAATCCGGGATCGCGGAAGTGTACATGATCATCAATCACTCCGGGTAATAAATAACATCCTGTAGCATCAATTGTTTCATCACAAGGTACGACAGGCCCTTCATCGCCCACCCATATTTCTGCTATCTTTTCTCCTTCTATCACTACGGAACCGGCTACCTGCCGTCCTTCGTTTACTATGATTGCATTTTTTATAAAAGTTCTTTTCATTTTTTCGGGGGTATTAATCACGGATTACTGCATTTCGGATATTTATGAAACCAACTGCCTATTTTCAACTTGATGACTCCGAATACGGCTTCACCGAAGATACTGCCATTCATCTTTGAAGTTCCTAACTCTCTGTTGATGAAGATAACCGGTACTTCAGTGATTTTAAATCCACATTTGTAGGCCGTAAATTTCATTCCTATCTGAAAGGCATATCCCTTGAATTGTATATTGTCCAAATCGATGGTTTCGAGAACACGGCGGCGATAGCATTTGAATCCGGCAGTCGTGTCGTGTATCGGAATTCCGGTGATGAACCGGACATATTTGGATGCGAAGTATGACATTAATACACGTCCCATAGGCCAGTTTACTACATTGACTCCACTTACGTAGCGTGAACCGATGGCTACATCGCTTCCATCTTCAGTGCAGGCTTTGTACAAACGGGGCAGATCCTGGGGATTGTGACTGAAATCGGCATCCATTTCAAAAATATATTGATAGTTGTGAGCCAGCGCCCATTTGAATCCCGCAATATATGCAGTTCCTAATCCTAATTTACCTTTACGCTCCACCATGAACAAACGGTTCGGATACTCTTCCTGCAACTTTTTGACGATAGCCGCCGTACCGTCCGGTGAACCATCTTCAATGATGAGTATATGAAACACTTTATCTAATCCGAATACCGCGCGGATAATATTTTCTATATTTTCCCGCTCGTTGTAAGTGGGGATGATAACAATGCTGTCCGATGGTGTTTGCATAAGCGTATTTGTATTTGCGACAAATGTAACGTTTTTCCGTTACTTACAAAAAATAGTATATTAAAACTAAGGATAATTTAGTACTTTTGCGGGGATTTTCACCACAGAGGATGCAGAGTCTTACATCGTTGTGTTTTTTTATAGAAACAGAACGATGCTTTATCCGTTAGATGGTGAGTTAAAAAAAACAGGAATAATGACTATCACTGAACTGCAACAACAATATGCCGTCCATCCCAATGTGACGGCCATGAACCGGCTGCTGAAAGATGTTTCCGTAAAACATATTTTTTGTGGGGGATTGTGTGCATCTTCCGCTTCGCTTTTCTTTTCTGTATTGGTGCGGAAAGAGACCTGTCCGTTTGTTTTTATCTTGAGCGATCTTGAAGAAGCGGGATATTTCTATCATGACCTTACGCAAGTATTGGGAGGGGAGCGGATACTGTTTTTTCCTTCTTCTTTCCGTCGCGCTATCAAATACGGACAGAAAGATGCGGCAAATGAGATACTTCGTACCGAGGTTCTCAGTCGTTTGCAGAAAGGGGAGAAGGGGCTGTGTGTGGTTACCTATCCCGATGCATTGGCAGAGAAAGTCGTTTCCCGGAAAGAGTTGAGCGATAAGACGCTTAAGCTCGGTGTTGGCGAACGTGTTGATTCCACTTTTGTAACCGATGTGTTGCATAGTTACGGTTTCGAGTATGTTGACTATGTTTATGAGCCGGGTCAATACGCGGTTCGCGGAAGTATTATCGATGTTTTTTCTTTCTCATCGGAGTATCCCTATCGTATTGACTTTTTTGGAGATGAAGTGGAGAGCATCCGTACGTTTGAAGTGGATTCGCAACTTTCCCGTGAAAAGAAAGACAGTATTGTCATAGTGCCCGATCTGGCGGTGACAGGGATGGCATCGACCTCTTTTCTTGATTTCATTCCGAGGGATACGGTACTTGCCATGCGTGATTTCCTGTGGTTGCGTGAACGTATACAGAGCGTGCATGATGAGGCGTTGACTCCACAGGCGATTGCCGTACAGGAGGCCGAAGAAAACGGGGGCATTACACTTGAAGGGAAACTGATTGACGGGAGTGAATTTACAGTTCATGCGCTTGATTTCCGGCGTCTGGAGTTTGGTAATAAACCTACCGGTACAGCCGATGCCACGGTGTCTTTTGATGTTACGGCACAACCTATTTTCCATAAGAACTTTGATTTGGCGGCCGCTTCTTTTCAAGAGTATCAGGAAAAAGGATATTCATTGTATATCTGTAGTGACAGTACAAAACAGACCGATCGTATCCGTGCCATCTTTGAGGATAGGGGGGATAAAATTTCTTTTATAGCCGTGGAACGTACTCTTCACGAAGGTTTTGCAGATAATGAATTGCGGCTTTGCGTTTTTACGGATCATCAGTTGTTCGATCGTTTTCATAAATACAATCTGAAAAGCGACAAGGCCCGTTCGGGTAAAGTGGCTCTTTCATTAAAGGAACTCAATCAGTTTACTCCCGGTGATTATGTGGTGCATACCGATCACGGAGTAGGACGTTTTTCCGGATTGGTACGTATCCCTAATGGCGATACCACACAGGAGGTCATGAAATTGGTTTACCAGAATGACGATGTGGTTTTTGTTTCGATCCATTCGTTGCACAAGGTATCGAAGTATAAAGGAAAGGAGGGAGAACCGCCCCGTTTGAATAAATTGGGAACCGGTGCTTGGGAGAAGTTGAAGGAGCGCACCAAGACCAAGATAAAAGACATTGCCCGTGATCTGATAAAACTCTACTCACAACGTCGTGAAGAAAAAGGATTTGCATATAGTCCGGATAGCTTTTTACAACGGGAACTGGAGGCGTCTTTCATCTATGAGGATACCCCTGACCAAAGCAAAGCGACGGCTGAAGTAAAAGCAGACATGGAACGTGACCGCCCCATGGACCGTCTGGTTTGCGGGGATGTAGGTTTCGGAAAAACGGAAGTGGCTATTCGTGCCGCATTTAAGGCGGTGGCCGACAATAAGCAGGTGGCCGTACTGGTGCCTACAACCGTATTGGCGTATCAGCATTTTCAAACCTTCCGTGAACGCTTGAAAGGGCTTCCCTGCCGGGTGGAATATCTGAGCCGTGCCCGTACGGCGGCACAAGCCAAAGCAGTGCTCAAAGGCCTTAGCGACGGAGAGGTCGGTATTCTTATCGGTACACACCGCATCTTGGGAAAGGATGTACATTTCAAAGATCTCGGTTTGCTGATTATCGATGAAGAACAAAAGTTCGGAGTATCCGTGAAAGAGAAGTTGCGCCAACTGAAAGTAAATGTAGATACACTGACCATGACTGCTACTCCTATTCCGCGTACGCTTCAGTTTTCATTAATGGGTGCACGAGATCTGAGCGTGATTTCCACACCGCCGCCCAATCGTTATCCGATACAGACCGAGCTACATACTTTCAATGAAGAGATTATTGCCGATGCCATTAATTTTGAGATGAGTCGCAACGGACAGGTGTTTTTCGTCAACAACCGTATTGCAAACTTGCCGGAACTGAAAGCTATGATCCTTCGCCATATTCCCGATTGCCGTATTGCCATCGGGCACGGACAAATGGAACCGTCGGAGTTGGAACAGATTATCCTCGGATTTGTAAATTATGATTATGATGTATTGCTTGCTACCACTATTATAGAAAGCGGTATCGACATTCCCAACGCAAATACGATTATTATCAATCAGGCACAGAATTTCGGCTTAAGCGATCTTCACCAGATGCGCGGGCGGGTAGGGCGTAGCAATAAGAAAGCATTTTGCTATCTGCTTGCTCCTCCGTTGTCGTCACTTACCCCGGAGGGGAAACGGCGTTTGCAGGCTATTGAGAATTTTTCTGATTTGGGTAGCGGTATTCATATTGCCATGCAGGATCTCGATATTCGCGGTGCAGGAAATATGTTGGGAGCCGAGCAAAGCGGATTCATAGCCGACTTAGGGTATGAAACTTATCAGAAAATCCTTTCCGAAGCTGTACACGAATTGAAAACGGATGAGTTTGCCGAACTGTATGCCGATGAGATAAAAGGAGAAGGTGCGGTGAGCGGCGAACAGTTTGTGGAGGAGTGCCAGGTAGAGAGCGATCTGGAGTTGCTGCTGCCTGCCACTTATGTTACCGGTAGCAGTGAACGCATGCTTTTGTATCGCGAATTGGACGGATTGACATTGGATAGGGATGTAGATGCTTTTCGTTCGCGGCTTGAAGACCGTTTCGGGCCTGTACCTCCTGAGACGGAAGAGCTGTTGCGGATCGTGCCGCTTCGTCGGCTTGCTGCCCGGTTGGGTGCTGAGAAGGTTTTTCTTAAGGCCGGCCGGATGACCTTGTTTTTCGTTTCCAACCCGGAGAGCCCGTTCTATCAAAGTCAGGCATTTGGCAAAGTGATCGATTATATGATGAAATACACCCGCCGTTGTGATTTGCGTGAGCAAAACGGAAGGCGCTCGATGCTGATAAAAGACATTCCGAATGTGGAAACGGCGGTCAGTGTATTGCAGGAAATAGTGGCTTTGCCCGTTGGATAAGGAATTATCAGTCGTATTCTCATGTATGATCAGTCGTATTTTCATCCTCACCCCGTCCGGGAGGCATTCTGGACGGGGTGTGCCCATTGAGGCTCGCTATTCTGGAACGTTAGTAATGATAGCTTACATCTTGTAGGTGTGACTTCCTCCTCCCGTTAGAAATAGAATCCTAAATTTACGTAGAATCCTACTTTTTTGCATTGGTTGGAGTATCCTAATGAAGCTTCCAAGGGGCCGAACATGCTATCGATTCCGTATCCTAAACTGAAACCATAGATGCATTTGTCTTCCAGAATATCAAAGAAATTATTGTTGTTCAGCGCTACGTTTCCGGTGAGACTTATGTAATGTTTGCTCCATAAGCGTTGACGAAGTTTCAATGCACCTACCACGACGGAGTTTTTCATGATTTCGATGTTGTCTATTCCTGCAAATGGCATTTGTTGGGAGATGAAACGTCCGAAATAGTCACCTCCTAATGCATTGGTGTATGGGTAGGGAATATCTCTACCGATGAGTACCCTGCCGTATACAGAGGGGAGCAGTGCGATTCGGTTGGTAAGTTGAAAGGCTTCCGACCATGAAATACTGAGTGCGGAGAATGGGGCATGTCCTTTATATTTTGCTAAGTTGTCGGTATAGAGCACATAGCCGGCTTTAAAATCGGCTCCTTTATTCGGGAAATATCCTTTGTTGAACGTATTGTAATGTACTTGTGCAAAATAGCTGAAAAAATGTTCCGGTTGAATTTTCAGATTATATTCCGAACTGTTGTACAGGAAATCTTTATACTTAAAGTATTCGAAGCGTGCTCCGATAGCAAAGCGCAGATTTTTGTACCAGACATCGGAGAAACTGAATTCGCCCGAATGATATTTATAAGTGGTATTGTATGCCCGGTCACCATGATTGTAGATATTGATATCATTGTATTCGAAGAGATAACCGAGATTAAAGTTTCTCATCTGCATTGGTTCCAGAGTATAGTCTACACGGGCGGCATATCGTTTTCCTAAGCGTCCGGTGACGGATATCTTAGAGGGAATACGGGTTTTCAGGTTTGATGTGGCATTCAGTAACACAGAGGCTGTTTCCTCGGAGTCGAAGCGAATTCCTAAATTTATATTTCTTTCATATTTCTCTTCCAATAGAAAGTCGAGTTTGTAGCCTTCCGGCATATTGGTCAGTTTATAACTGACGTTGGAATAGGCTTGGCTTCCTCTCAGTACCGAAAGGGCTTTTTCCAGTTGCGCCACACTGATCTCACTATCCTCTTTCAACTTGCATTTCCGTATCATCCACTTTTTGTCGGCATCTTCAATGCCGGAAAAATTAATCTCTTTTACAAAAAACTTCCGGGAAGAAGAGAGAGAAGTGTACGGCCCGTGAGCTTCCGGTTTATAATCTTCCGGGATGCCGATTTTCTTCTTCAGTTTTAACAAGTCGTCCCATTTCTCAAGTGCGGCTTCTTCTCCACGGTTCGTCAGTGTATCGAGTGCGTTCGGGGTGAAGCTGGCTGAAGAGTATCCTTTTACATTTACTTTAATGTGGACGTCTGATGCGGCAACGTTTCTTGCGTAATTTTCCTGTGTGGTCAGATCTATGATTTGTAGCAGAATATCAGGTGCCGTATTCAATTCTTCTTCCGTTCGCAATTTATTTTGAACATCTACCCCGATGATGATTTCCGCTCCCATGGCTTTGGCCACATTTACCGGATAATTATTCTTCATACCTCCGTCTACCAATACCATGCCGTCGATTCGTACCGGAGTGAATACACCGGGAATGGCCATGCTGGCGCGCATGGCAGTGGAAAGCACGCCGTCATGAAATACGATTTCTTTTCCATTTACTACGTTTTCCGAAACACAGGCAAAAGGAATCGGTAATTTATTGAAATCGATTGAATCGTGATATCCTACGGTCAGGTCAGAGAATAGATTGGCAAGATTCTGTCCTTTGATAACTCCTCCCGAAGCTTGTTCTTTGAAACGTTTTCCGGTGAGAGGGAGCGATAGCACGAAGGTTTCTGATTTTTCTCTTTCGGACATCGTTTGCTGGCTTCGTTTGATACGGTCGCTGAGCAGGAAAGTCCAGTCCTGCTTTTTCACCATGCTGTCCAGTTGCTGGGGGGTATAGCCGATAGCGTATAATCCTCCGATAATAGATCCCATACTGGTGCCTACGATATAATCGATGGGAATGCCGGCTTCTTCGATAACTTTGAGTGCTCCGATATGTGCAACTCCTTTTGCACCGCCACCACTGAGAACCACGCCTACCTTTTTGCGCTGCTGTGCGGAAGAGGGCAAGGTAAAAAAAAGACAAGTCAGGAGAACCAATGTCAGAGATAAATGTTTTTTCATTAAGGATATTTGTTATATCTATTATTATAAAGTACAAATGTATGCGATAATTTGTTTAGTAGTAGAAGATATTTATCTCGTTTTTTGGTCCGAAAGTCGGATTTGTAGATAAATTCCACAATTAGAAAAGAAAATCTACAATTCTGTGAATATACTGTTTGGGATATAATGAACTGATTTATAATGAAAAATACAATATTAATTACTTTGGTATACAATTTGTATGCTACAAAACTAAGAACAAACATAAGTTAATTTAAATAATTCATCCGATTATGAGATTATTTTTCTCAAAAAAAGAATTGAAGTTAAAGCGAAAGAGAACCATTGCTGCTGTTGTTTGCATCATTCTGCTGTTAGGCATTTATTGGGTACTGACCCGGCCGCGTAAGGCTGAACCGGAAATTCCTACGGTCATGGTAGAAGCGGCTGCAAAAGACGATGTAGAAATTTATGGTGAGTATGTAGGCCGTATCCGTGCCCAACAGTTTGTAGAGGTACGTGCCCGGGTAGAAGGGTATCTGGAACAGATGCTTTTTGCCGAAGGTACTTACGTAAATAAGAATCAGGTACTTTTTGTCATTAACCAGGAGCAATATCGGGCTAAAGCAGATAAAGCCCGGGCTCAGTTGAAGAAAGACGAGGCACAAGCATTGAAAGCACAACGTGATTTTGAACGTATCAAACCTCTGTATGCACAGAATGCCGCCAGTCAATTGGATCTTGATAATGCCGAAGCGGCTTACGAAAGCGCTGTCGCTACGGTTGCCATGAGTGAAGCCGATCTGGCACAGGCAGAGTTGGAATTGGGGTATACGCTGGTCCGTTCTCCACTCTCGGGGCATATCAGCGAAAGAAATGTCGATTTGGGAACTTTAGTCGGTCCCGGTGGGAAATCTTTGCTGGCTACGATTGTCAAGAGTGATACGGTATTGGTGGATTTCAATATGACGGCTTTGGATTATCTGAAAAGTAAAGAACGTAACATCAATATCGGCCAACAGGATTCCAGCCGTTCCTGGCAGCCGAACATTTCGATTACATTGGCCGACAATACGGTCTATCCTTATAAAGGTTATGTGGATTTTGCCGAACCGCAGGTAGACCCCCAAACGGGTACATTCTCTGTTCGTGCTGAAATGCCCAATCCGAAGCAGGTATTATTACCCGGACAGTTTACCAAAGTGAAACTGCTGCTCGATGTTCGTGAGGGAGCCGTTGTGGTGCCGTTGAAAGCAGTAACGATTGAAAAAGGAGGAGCTTACATTTATGTGATGCGCAGAGATTCCACTGTTGAAAGGCGTTTCATTGAATTGGGACCCGAATTTGGCAATAAAGTAGTTGTAGAACGGGGACTTGTACAGGGAGAGATGATTGTTGTTGAAGGATTCCACAAATTGAATCCGGGTATGAAAGTCCGGGTGGTAGAAGCCGGTGCGATGGATTCCGGTACGGTTGACAGTGTGGATAATGCTAAAAAGGATTAAGTAATGAAAGTAAGTTTTTTTATAGATAGGCCGGTTTTTTCTGCGGTATTGTCTATTGTTATTGTTATCATCGGAATTATCGGTCTGACCATGCTTCCGGTGGACCAATATCCGCAGATTACGCCTCCCGTTGTTAAGATCAGTGCTTCTTATCCCGGAGCCAGTGCACTGACGGTTTCGCAGGCTGTGGCGACTCCTATCGAACAGGAGATAAACGGTACTCCGGGTATGCTTTATATGGAATCCAACAGTTCCAATTCCGGAGGATTTTCTGCAACAGTTACTTTTGACGTGTCTGCCGATGCGGATTTAGCGGCTGTTGAGATTCAAAATCGGGTGAAACTTGCCGAATCCCGTCTTCCCGCCGAAGTAATTCAGAATGGTATATCAGTGGAGAAGCAGGCACCCAGTCAGTTGATGACGCTTTGTCTGACTTCTTCCGATCCGAAATTCGATGAAATCTATCTGAGTAACTTTGCTACTATCAATGTGCTCGATGTGCTTCGCCGTATTCCCGGTGTGGGGCGTGTGTCGAATATAGGTAGCCGGTATTATGCCATGCAGATATGGGCGCAGCCCGATAAACTGGCAAATTTCGGTCTTACCGTACAGGATTTGCAGAACGCATTGAAAGACCAGAACCGTGAGTCGGCTGCCGGTGTACTCGGTCAACAACCTGTAAAGGGGTTGGATATCACCATCCCTATTACTACGCAAGGTCGTCTTTCCACTGTCAGTCAGTTTGAAGATATCGTAGTACGTGCCAATTCGAACGGTTCCATTATCCGTCTGAGGGATGTGGCGCGTGTATCGCTCGAGGCTTCTTCCTATAATACGGAAAGTGGTATCAATGGAGAGAATGCCGCAGTACTCGGTATTTATATGTTGCCCGGTGCCAATGCCATTGAAGTGGCCGACAATGTAAAGGAGGCCATGGAAGAGATCAGTAGGAACTTTCCGGAAGGATTGAATTACGAAATACCGTTTGATATGACTACCTATATTTCCGAGTCTATCCATGAGGTATATAAAACACTGTTTGAGGCACTTGTCCTGGTCGTGTTGGTTGTTTTTCTCTCTTTACAGAGTTGGCGTGCCACATTGATACCGATTGTGGCTGTACCTATTTCATTGATCGGTACCTTCGGTTTTATGTTGATATTCGGCTTTTCACTGAATATCCTTACTCTGTTAGGGTTGATCCTTGCCATCGGTATTGTGGTGGATGATGCGATTGTGGTGGTAGAGAGTGTGGAGCATATCATGGAAACCGAAAAGTTGAGTGCTTACGAAGCCACTAAGAAAGCAATGGAGGGGCTGACCAGTGCATTGATTGCCACTTCGCTGGTGCTTTGCGCAGTATTCGTTCCTGTTAGCTTCTTAAGTGGAATTACCGGACAACTTTACCGGCAGTTTACCATAACGATTGCCGTGTCGGTATTAATCTCTACTGTGGTTGCACTTACGCTCAGCCCTGTCATGTGTTCTCTGATTCTGAAACCGGATAACGGAAAGAAGAAGAATATCGTGTTCCGTAAAATTAATCATTGGCTGAACGTCGGTAATAATAAATACGTGAGTATCATTACCCGGGTTATTCGTAATCCGCGACGCGTGTTGAGTGCCTTCGGCGTAGTATTGATCGGTATTTTGTTGTTGCACCGCATTATTCCCACCAGTTTCCTTCCGGTAGAAGATCAGGGATATTTCAAAATAGAGCTCGAATTGCCCGAAGGGGCTACTTTGGAGCGTACACGCCAAGTGACGGAGCGTGCCATCTCTTTTCTTGGTAAGAATCCATACATCGCTTATGTGCAGAATGTAACCGGAAGCAGTCCTCGTGTCGGGAGTAATCAGGCGCGTAGTGAGTTGACCGTTATTCTGAAACCGTGGGAAGAACGTAAGGAAACCAGCATAAACAAAATCATGTCGGAAGTGCAGAAACACTTGGAGGAGTATCCCGAATGCAAGGTCTATCTTTCCACTCCACCGGTTATTCCCGGCTTGGGAAGTTCCGGAGGTTTTGAAATGCAGCTTGAGGCTCGCGGCGAAGCCACATTCGATAATTTGGTGCAGGCTGCCGATACGTTGATGTACTATGCTTCCAAGCATAAAGAACTGGCCGGGCTCTCTTCTTCCTTACAGGCGGAAATCCCTCAGTTATATTTCGATGTGGACCGTGATAAAGTGAAAATGTTAGGTGTGCCTTTGGCTGATGTCTTTTCTACGATGAAAGCCTATACCGGTTCTGTTTATGTGAATGATTTTAACATGTTTAACCGTATATATAAGGTGTATATTCAGGCAGAAGCTCCCTATCGTGAACATAAGGACAATATCAATCTGTTTTTTGTGAAAGCTTCCAATGGAGTGATGGTTCCTTTGACCTCTTTGGGTAATGCTTCGTACACCACAGGTCCCGGTAGCATTAAACGTTTTAATATGTTTACAACGGCCGTTATCCGTGGTGAGGCTGCCCACGGATACAGTTCGGGACAAGCCATGGAGATTATGGAACAGATAGCCCGTGATCATTTGCCGGATAATATCGGTCTGGAATGGAGCGGTCTTTCCTATCAGGAGAAACAAGCCGGAGGGCAGACCGGTCTCGTGTTGGCATTGGTTTTTCTTTTTGTCTTCCTCTTTTTGGCAGCACAATACGAGAGCTGGACTTTGCCGGTTGCCGTATTGCTCTCTTTGCCGATTGCTGCATTAGGTGCTTATTTAGGGGTATGGATCTGTGGGTTGGAGAATGATGTTTATTTCCAGATCGGCCTTGTGATGCTGGTAGGTTTGGCTGCAAAGAATGCTATTCTTATTGTAGAATTTGCCAAAGTACAGGTCGACAACGGAGAAGACATTGTTACGGCCGCTATCAATGCCGCCCGTCTGCGCTTCCGCCCCATTCTGATGACATCTCTTGCCTTTGTGCTCGGTATGCTTCCGATGGTATTGGCAAGCGGTCCCGGTTCTGCCAGTCGCCAGGCCATCGGTACGGGAGTATTCTTCGGAATGATATTTGCAATTGTCCTGGGCATTATTTTGGTACCGTTCTTCTTTGTAATGGTATATAAAACGACTACTAAGATACGCCACAGAAGCGGTGGGGTGAAAATTCCGTTTGCTTCCAAACTAAAACGTAAATGATTATGAAACGAAATAACATCTATATAACTTTAGTAACCCTTCTTGTCCTTGTCACCTTCTCCGCCTGCAAGGTAGGGAAGAGCTATACCCGTCCCGATCTTCATTTGCCCGATAGCCTTGCACAACATCAGGACTCGTTGAGCTTTGGGGATATGGATTGGTGGAACATTTATACAGATTCCACCCTCCGTGGACTGATAGCAAAATCTTTGGAATATAATAAAGATATTCTGATTGCCGCCGCCCGTGTGAAAGAGATGGCGGCGCAAAAAAGAATTTCGATGGCAGCGCTGCTTCCCGATATAAAAGGAACGGTGACCGGTGAACGCGAATTTGAAAATCATGGTGGAGATGCTTTTAAACGTAATGATACTTTTGAAGCCCAAGTACTGTTTTCTTGGGAACTGGATTTATGGGGGAATCTGCGCTGGGCACGCTCGGCAAGTATTGCTGAGTATCTGCAATCGGTAGAAGCGCAACGTGCACTTCGCATGACGATTGTATCCGAAGTAGCCCAAGCCTACTATGAACTTGTAGCTCTCGATACGGAGTTGGAGATCGTTCGCCAGACTTTGAAAGCCCGCGAAGAAGGGATGCGCTTGGCGCGTATCCGTTTCGAGGGAGGACTGACATCCGAAACCTCTTATCGCCAGTCGCAGGTGGAACTTGCCCGTACGGCAACGTTGGTGCCCGATCTGGAGCGTAAGATCAGCCTTAAGGAAAATGACATAGCTTTTCTTGCCGGGGAGTATCCTAATAAGATAGCCCGCAGCCGTTTGTTGCAGGAGTTCAACTTCCCGAACGAATTGCCCATAGGTTTACCCTCCGATTTGCTGGAACGACGTCCGGATATCCGTCAGGCCGAACAAAAGTTGATTGCTGCAAATGCCAAAGTAGGGGTGGCATATACAAATATGTTTCCCCGTATTTCACTTACCGGCGGGGCAGGAGCCGAAAGTGTGGTGCTTTCCGATCTCCTGAAATCTCCTTATGGTATTATGGAAGGTGCTTTATTGACTCCGATTTTTGGCTGGGGAAAGAATCGCGCTGCATTGAAAGCGAAAAAAGCGGCTTATGAAGCAGAGGTACACAGTTATGAAAAAACAGTCCTTACTGCTTTTAAAGAGACGCATAACGCCATTGTCAATTTTAATAAGATAAAGGAGGTATATGATTTGAGGGCCAAGCTGGAACGTTCTTCAAAGAGCTATGTAGATTTGGCGCAGCTTCAGTATATCAATGGTGTTATTAACTATCTCGATGTGCTCGATGCCCAGCGTGGATATTTTGATGCCCAGATCGGTTTGAGCAATGCGATTCGCGATGAACTGATTGCCGTTGTACAGGTGTATAAAGCACTGGGTGGCGGCTGGCAGGTAAAAGACGAAGGCAAATAGAGTATTGGATAGTAAGGTATCTGTACTCTGATATGCTTAGTTACCAATATGTTATTTAATCAGGATTATATTCTTAGTTGTAAAACATCCCCATGTTTTGGTTAACAACATCCCCATGTTCTTATGCAGAACATCCGGATGTTGTCGGTTAAAACATGGGGATGTTTTTATGATTCGATTGCGTTCATAATTTCATGAGAATAGTACTCTCTTCCGGTGTTGTATTCCTATGTTATTGGTTGCTTTTTATTGTCTTTTCATTGTTCCGTTACATACGGCTGAATTATATTAATGGATCATAAAACTTTTTAATCGTCATTTGCGTTTTTCATCTTTGTCGATGTAAAGTCTCTATAACCGAAATAGTTGCTAACATTATTTACGCATGCTCTTTCATAATTCAGAAAAAAACACGAAATTTGCATCGCTTTTGATTTTTTAGAATCGAACTTACTAACACCTTTAAATAAAAATAAAGAAAATGACTAAAAGTGCATTGCAAATCGCGAGGGCTGCTTATCAGCCCAAACTTCCGAAAGCGCTGAAAGGAGCTGTTAAGGCTGTAGAAGGCGCTGCTACTCAATCTGTAGCCGATCAGGAAGCTATTCAGAAATTATTTCCTAATACGTACGGTATGCCATTGATCAAGTTCGAGGCCGGTGAAGCTGTAAAGTTGCCTGCCATGAACGTGGGTGTTATTCTTTCCGGTGGACAAGCTCCGGGCGGACATAACGTGATCTCCGGCCTGTTCGACGGTATCAAAGCGCTGAATCCGGATAGCAAATTGTATGGTTTCATCCTCGGCCCCGGCGGCCTGGTTGACCATAATTATATGGAACTGACTTCGGATATCATCGACGAATATCGTAATACCGGCGGTTTCGATATTATCGGTTCCGGTCGTACGAAGTTGGAAAAAGAAGATCAGTTTGAGAAAGGTCTTGAAATTCTGAAAGAGTTGGGTATCAAAGCACTTGTGATCATCGGCGGTGATGACTCTAACACAAACGCTTGTGTATTGGCTGAATATTACGCAGCTAAGAAAGCCGGTGTACAGGTGATCGGTTGTCCGAAGACAATCGACGGTGACTTGAAGAACGAAATGATCGAGACTTCTTTCGGATTCGATACTGCTTGTAAAGTTTACTCGGAAGTGATCGGAAATATCCAGCGTGACTGTAACTCAGCGCGTAAATATTGGCACTTCATCAAACTGATGGGGCGTTCGGCTTCTCATATCGCTTTGGAATGTGCTTTGCAGGTTCAGCCTAATGTTTGTATCATCTCTGAAGAAGTTGAGGCTAAAGATATGTCCTTGGACGACGTAGTGACTTACATTGCTCAGGTAGTGGCCGATCGTGCTGCACAGGGTAATAACTTCGGTACGGTTCTTATTCCCGAAGGCTTGGTAGAGTTTATTCCGGCTATGAAGCGTCTGATTGCCGAACTGAATGACTTCCTGGCTACGAATGCCGAAGAGTTCTCTCAGATTAAGAAGTCTCACCAGCGTGATTATATCATTCGTAAACTTTCTCCGGAAAACTCGGCTATCTATGCAAGTCTTCCCGAAGGAGTGGCCCGTCAGTTGACGTTGGATCGCGACCCGCACGGAAACGTACAGGTATCACTGATTGAAACGGAAAAACTGTTGTCGGAAATGGTTGCCACTAAACTGGCTACTTGGAAAGCAGAAGGTAAATATGTAGGTAAGTTTGCTGCACAACATCACTTCTTCGGTTATGAAGGGCGTTGCGCTGCTCCGTCAAATTATGACGCAGACTATTGCTACTCATTGGGTTATACTGCTTCTATGTTGATTGCTAATGGCAAGACGGGGTATATGTCGTCTGTACGCAATACGACTGCTCCTGCAGAAGAATGGATTGCAGGCGGTGTGCCTATCACAATGATGATGAATATGGAACGTCGTCATGGAGAAATGAAACCGGTTATCCAGAAAGCTCTTGTGAAACTGGATGGTGCTCCGTTCAAGACATTTGCCGCTATGCGTGACCAGTGGGCTATGACTACGGATTATGTATATCCGGGTCCTATTCAATACTTCGGTCCGACTGAAGTATGCGACCAGCCTACTAAGACTTTGCAGTTGGAACAAGCAAAATAAGTAGTAAGTAGATGGTAGATAGAAGTTAGGAGTCAGGAGTCAGGAGTTAGGAGTTAAAATCTATGTAGCGTGTTAGCATTATGCCATTAGATTCTAACTACTATTTACCGACTATTCACTTCTGACTCCTGACCATTCATTTCTAACTACTATCTACTAACTTCTAACTTCTAATATGACTAACTCCCGTCAACCTATACCTCGTAAAAAAAAATCTGCTACTTCCCGTCGTTCTCCGCGAAAGACAACGAAAAAGGCCGTTCGTACTACTATGCCTATATGGCTGCGTAATGTGCTCGTTGCCGTCATTGTCACTTTTTTCTCGGTGGCATTTTATTATTTCTTTATTAGGCCTTATGCTTATCGTTGGAAACCTTGTTATGGGTTGAAAGCATATGGAATTTGTGTACCTTGCTGTTATGATGTGCATGGTATCGATATATCGCATTATCAGGGAGATATCGACTGGGGGCAACTGACGCAGAGCCGTTTGACTGACTTTCCCATTGAATTTGTTTTTATGAAGGCTACTGAGGGAGGAGATCATGGCGATGATACTTTTGCCCGTAACTTTTCCGAAGCGGGAAAGCACGGATTTATTCGTGGTGCCTATCATTTTTTCTCTCCGGCTACTGACCCTTTAAAACAGGCGGATTTCTTTATTCGTACAGTGAAACTTGCTCCGGGAGATCTTCCTCCGGTACTGGATGTGGAAGTAACCGGCAAGAAAAAAAAGGAAGAACTACAAGGGAATATAAAACGTTGGCTCGACCGAATAGAAGCACATTATGGGGTGAAACCGATTTTGTACACCTCTTATAAATTTAAAACACGTTATTTGAGTGATTCTATTTTTGATACTTATCCTTATTGGATAGCCCATTACTATGTGGATTCAGTAAAGTATGAAGGCAAATGGCATTTTTGGCAACATACGGATGTAGGCAGCGTACCCGGTATTGAAGAGAATGTGGATCTGAATGTATTCAACGGGACATTAGAAGAATTGAAAAAGATGACGATTGATAATGTGGTTGTAAAAACAAATGAAAGAATGAAAGAATGAAACAATGAAACAATGAAGGAATAAAAGGCTATGCCAAATGAAACAAGGAATAATGAAATAATATGCTAATGTGCCGGTTAATCACGCTGTGTACAAATGAAAGAATGATGGGATAATGGACACATTTGTTCATTTTAAATTATTCTTTCATTTGGCATAGCCTTTCATTCCTTCATTTTTTTCATTTGGCTTTTCATTTGCCCCAGCCATTCATCCTTTCAGAATGAATTTTACGGCAGCCCAATGATTCTTTTCCTGATGATGGATGAAGTTTAATCCATTGCGTTCGGCTTCTTCACGGATAACGGGAATGTCGTCTACATAAAAACCGCTCATGTAAAGTTCTGATCCCGGATGCATGCAAGCCACATATTGCTTCATGTCGTTCAGTAGGATGTTCCGATTGATATTTGCAATAACTACATCAAAAGGACCTTTACCTTGCAATGTGCCGGCATCTCCCAATTCTACATCTATGTCTGTCACTTTGTTCAATTCGATATTTTCAATCGAGTTACGCACGCACCATTCGTCAATATCGATTGCTGTGCAGGGAGTAGCGCCACGCATACGTGCCAGGATTGCAAGAATAGAGGTACCGCATCCCATATCAAGAAGAGATTTTCCTTCCAGTTCACTGTTCAACAGTTCGCTGATAATAAGACTGGTCGTTTCATGGTGTCCTGTACCGAATGCCATCTGCGGATTGATTACAATGTCATATTCCGCTTTTGGCACATCGTGATGAAAGGTGCTGTGAATTACGCAACGATTACCGATTACGATTGGTTGGAAGAAGTTTTTCTCCCATTCTTCATTCCAGTTCTTATCTTCGGCTTCTACGTAGTTGTAAGTGATTTCCGTATCCGGTAACGGGAATTCATTAAGAGCATTTTTTATTACTTCTTCATTGCAGAGAGATTGTTGGATATATGCTGACAGACCACCTTCGCGTTCTATAAAACTTTCAAACCCGGCATCGCCCAAAACAGCAGCTAATACGTCATTAACAGTTTCCGTACAAGGGTTGGTATCAAACGTGAACTCAAAATACTTCATAGTTGTTTTTATTTGCAAAATTACGATTAAATGAGGATAAAACAAAGGAAAGTTACATTTAGAAACTTCTGTTCGGAATTTCCTCAGAAAAATTATCGGGTGAATTTTAAACAGACGATAACTTTATTTAATAGGTAACCTCTGATCCGGTATTGTTTACATATAAAATCATGCGTGAATCTTTTATAAATAGGGAAATCCCTATCATCCTTTGGGGAAAATCTCCCCGAAAGGATGGATACGTTGCTTATCTTTGTAACGTGAATGAAAGGATTAAAGATAACCCATAAACCACAGAGATATGAAAAAGATTGTTTTTTTACTGTTGATTGCCTTGTGTCTCCCTATAGGTTTGATGGCACAGAGCTATGATGATGATCTCTATTTCATTCCTTCCAAAGAGAAGGAAGAAGAACCTGCACCTGCCAAGAAGGAACCGGTTCGGAGAGAGACCACGACGAATATTTATACGACTCCCGGAACCACTGTTGTGATTCAGGACCGGAAAGGAAACATTCGCGATGTAGACGAGTATAATCGCCGTTACGATGCACGTGATAACGACTTCGAAATGGATAACGATACGCTATATATTAAGGAAAAAGACCAACCGGATCTGGACGGAGAATGGGTGAACGGTGAGTTTAACGGTTCACAGGATGATTATGAATATGCCGAGCGTATCATTCGTTTCCGTAATCCTCGTTTTGCCGTTAGCATTAGCAGCCCGTTCTATTGGGATGTTGTATACGGAATGAATTCATGGGACTGGAACGTATATACCGATGGACTTTATGCCTATGCATTCCCTACATTCAGCAATCCGTTATGGTGGGATTGGAGATATAATTCCTATGGTCCCGGATGGGGCTGGGGATGGTCACATCCTTACTATGGATGGGGTGGTTACTATCCCGGTTACTGGGGTGGCTGGTATGGCGGTTGGTACGGTGGTTGGTACGGTGGCGGCTATTGGGGTGGTCATTGGGGACACCATCATGGCTATTATCCCGGATGGGGTGGCGGCGGTCATTACTGGGCCAATAACAGTTATACGAGTCGACGTTCATTTGGAAGTAGAGACAGGTATTCTTCGGGAACTTCCCGGCGTTCCTATACAGGAGGGCAGTCTGACCGTGCCAGTGTAAGTTCTTCCCGTCGTACCAGTACTTCGTCATCAGGTCGTGTCGTAGGTACGCGTACTTCTTCCAGTACCCGGCCGGGAGTAAGTTCGGATAGAAGAGAAGCGTCGTCTTCCCGTCGTTCTACTTACACACGCCCAAGTAGTACCCGTAGTACTTACAATAGCAGTAGCTCTCGGCCAAGTACGGGTCGTTCTTCTTCCAGAAGTAGTAGTACTCGTTCTTCATCAAGCTATAACCGCGGAAGTTCAACTCAGTCATCCAGCCGTAGTAATTATTCTAATGGGAGTTCAAGACGCTCTTACAGTGCGCCATCCAGTAGCAGTAGAAGTTACTCTCCCAGTAGCAGTAGTAGTTCGCGTTCCAGTTCTTCTTATAGTGGTGGAAGTTCTTCCCGTTCTGGTGGCGGTAGCTCCAGTCGCAGTAGTAGCAGAAGATAAGCTGACGTAGGTATTAATGTAAAAGTTCAGGATTATGAAAAAGATAATGATTACGGTAGCCACTGCTTTGTTTGTAAGCGGTATTAATGCACAAAGCATATATGATGCTACCAAAATAGCGAGTAAAGATTTAAATGGAACTGCCCGTTTTGTTGGTATGGGTGGTGCGATGAGCGCATTGGGTGGGGATATTTCCACTATGGGTACAAATCCGGCAGGTATCGGTATTTATCGCAGTAATGACGCAATGACATCTTTCAGTTTTTCTGCCTTTGGATCAGAAAGTAAATATAAAGGGTATGATAATACTTATAATTCTAAGTTGGATAAGAATCATTGGTCGTACGATAATATAGGTTTTGTAATTTCATCGAAAATAGGTAATCAGACTCCGTTACGCTATGTGAATTTTGGTTTTAATTATCATAAATCGAAATCATTTTATAAGAATATGGGTATGGAGGGGTTGTTGAATACAGATCCTAATGGTGGGATCGTAACCCAAACTTATCAGATGGCTAATTTGACGAATGGTGTGAAAGACAGTAAATATCTTGATGGTAGGGAAGCTTTCCGTGATCCGGATCTTGGATGGATGTCTGTGTTAGGATGGCAGGGATACTTGATTCAGGAGGATAAATCGGATCCCCAAAATCCTTATCGTTACATGCCGGTAACTACTGATATTCCTTATTCTTTATTCCGTTCCGAAGAGAGAGGAGGAATTGATGCATATGATTTTAATGTATCGTTTAATTTTAATGACCGTGTTTATTTGGGATTGACTGTTGGGGCTTATGATGTAGATTATAGCAAGTATTCTTCGTATGACGAAAGTTATGGAGAAGAGACCGGATATCTGTTGGAAAGCTGGAATAAGATTTCTGGTAGTGGATTTGACTTTAAGATGGGAGCTATTGTACGTCCGTTTGAATCTTCCCCTTTCCGTATTGGTGCATCTGTGCACTCTCCAACATTTTATAAACTTACTTTGACAACAAGTGCACGTCTTATTTCCGATATGTATTTGGATGGTAAATTGAAGCGTACCGATATAGATACATATAATTTAGTTGGTGATATGAATCGTGAATACAGTCTCCGTACGCCGTGGATTTATAATCTTAGTTTAGGATATACGGTCGGTAATAGTTTTGCAATTGGTGCGGAGTACGAATATGAAGATTATTCGACGATGAGGTTTAATTATCCTGAGGGAGATGCTATGTTTTTTGAAAATAATCAGACTGATATGTTGAAAGGTGTGCATACATTCCGTGTCGGTGCTGAATACAAGGTAATTCCTCAGTTTGCTTTCCGTTTGGGATATAATCATAGTACTACTGCTTTTAAAGGCGAGGCTTATAAGCAATTACCTGAAAATTCAATAAGTACTGATACTGATTTTGCCAATGCCCAGGCTCTTAATAACTATACATTAGGTATTGGGTATCGCGGTAACATGTTTTACGCTGACTTGGCATATAAGTTTAGTTCTTATAAAGAAGATTTTTATGCTTTCGATGATCTTTACCTTAATAAAACAGAGGTGACTAATACACGTAGCCAGGTACTGTTTACTGTTGGTATGCGTTTTTAATAGAAAGTTTCAATTGCAATAATAACTTTTATGTGTGAAAGAAATCCCCGGAGAATTTGCAGTACTCCGGGGATTCTTGTGTTTTAATGTTTCATATCGTATTTAATACTCTATCTTGTCTTCTTTTTCCATCCAGGCTTCAAAAGCTTTTATCGCTTCATCGTGCAACAACACCTCTGACGGCAATTTTCTATCTTCCGGTTTTAATTCCAGTTCGTCATAGATAAAGGAGTCATCGAAACCTATGTTTTTCGCATCGGTTTTATTGTTGCCATAATACATTTTATCCAAACGGGCCCAATAGATTGCTCCTAAACACATCGGACAGGGTTCGCATGAGGTATATATTTCATAACCACTCAGGTTAAATGTTCCCAATTTGGCGGCTGCGGCACGGATGGCACTAACTTCGGCATGGGCTGTAGGATCGCATGAAGCTGTTACGCGGTTCACACCGGTGGCAATTATTTCTCCGTCTTTGGCGATGACAGCACCGAAAGGGCCACCACCATTGGCTACGTTTTCGTTGGAAAGCTCGATTGCTTTCCGCATTAGTTCTTCCTTAGTCATTTATTTTCAGTATTTAAGTTTAAGACAAAGATAATCATTCGGATAATCATTGGCAACTAAGTTTTTCTTTTTTATTGTTGATACTGTATGGATGATAGTATAATAAAAAAAGAGGA
>NZ_HF990981.1:10477-22797 GCF_000432295.1 Bacteroides sp. CAG:189 | reverse complement strand
GAGATTGCTTGCGGATTTTAGGAAAAATAAAAAGAGTATGAAAAAGTGGAAAAAGATTTTAGAGTGGGTGATTGCGGTGTTGGTGTTTCTGCGGGGCGGAACCGGTGGGAAAGGGGAAAACGATGAGAGAGATTGATCTTATCGTGGTACATTGTTCCGCTACGCGGGAAGGCCGGGACTTTACGGAGCATGATCTGGAAGTGTGCCATCGTCGCAGGGGATTCAATGGTGCCGGTTATCATTTCTATATCCGTAAGAATGGGGATATAAAAACTACCCGTTCGCTGGAGAAGATCGGGGCGCATGTAAAGGGATTCAATCAGAAAAGTATCGGCGTCTGTTATGAAGGTGGGCTGGATTGCCGTGGGCGGCCTAAGAATACGATGACGGTATGGCAGAGACATTCTCTGTATGTGCTGATACGGACGTTGCTGAAAGATTATCCCGGAAGCAGGGTGTGCGGACATCGGGACTTGTCTCCCGACTTGAATGGAAACGGTGAAATCGAACCTGAAGAATGGATTAAAGAGTGTCCCTGTTTTGATGTGATTGAATTTATGAATAATTACAAATTTGGCGAAATTTAAAAATATGACTCTTTAAAGTGTTAAATATTTAACACTTTAAAGAGTTCTTTATTTATTGTATATATGTAATTATTTATAAATTCTTAATTATTTCCTTTTTTCTTTCTGCTTTTCTCCATATCCATATCCATAACCATATCTTTTTCCGTAGCCATATTTATTCCCGTATCCATAATAATAACTGTGCTTTTTCTTTTTCATATCGATTCCGTTGATGACAATGGCTATTTCGGGTAACTTGTTTTCTTTTTTCAATTCATTAATCAATCCGAAATCGCTTTTATAAGAATAGTCGGCACGGCAGACATATACGGTGGCATTAGCAACGCGTGACATAATAAGGGTGTCGGTCACCATACCCACCGGGGCGGTATCCAATATCACATAATCAAATTCTTGAGATAGTTGTGTGATGGCTTTGTCCAGTGATGGGCGAGCCAATAACTCGGCAGGATTCGGAGGAACACTTCCGGAAGGCAGTATCTGCAAATTACTGCTGGCCTGGGTGGGCAATAGTAAAGAGTGCAGATCGATACTGTCATCGGTCAGGAAAGAGGTGATACCTTTCAGATGTTTCTGTTCGAGACCGAAATACCCGGCCAGTTTCGGCTTGCGGATGTCGAGACCCACGATTACCACCCGTTTGCCCAAAAGGGCAAGGCTGACACCGAGATTGCATGAAACGAATGTTTTACCCTCGCCACTGATAGTGGAAGTGATTAAGATGACATTATTCTCTTTTTTTCCTAAGATGAACTGAAGATTGGTGCGCATACTACGGAATACTTCGGACATCATGTTGTTTTCGTTCTCTTTTACGACAATGGTTGAGCCGTTCTTCTCTGATTGGTAATCTGTGGGAACATCACAAAGGATAGGAATACGGGTCAGTTTCTCCACATCGGCATGACCTTCGATACGGAAACGGAAGAAGTTGACTAATGTAATGGCAACTATCGGTATCAACAGCCCGATAACGATGGCAATCATCCGGACCAGAGAGTAATTGGGGGCTATGGGGTGGTCGTTGGCTGTGGCGGCGTCTATGATCTTGGCATTGTCTGCCGTAGCTGCCAGAGCGATGGAGTTTTCTTCACGTTTTTGCAGCAACATCATGTAGAGTCCTGCCTTGATTTCTTGCTGGCGGGCAATACCGGTGAGCGCGCGCTCCTGTGTAGGTGTCTGGTCGATGCGGTTGGAATACTTGCTTGCCTGACGGTCGATATCCTCTTTGGAAATCAGCAAACCTTTATAGACACTGTTGATGGCCGACCTGATGTTGGCACGCATGGCGCTGAGATCGCTGTTTTTGCGGATGATCACCGGATTGCTTTCCGATGAAGTACGGAGCAGGCGGTTGCGTTCCAGTATCATTTCATTATACTTGTTGATGAGGGCAGACAGGCTGACATCGTTTACTCCTACGTTGGAGGGGATTACGGCGTCCTGATTGGCTCGGTTGTCAATATAGTCGCGCAGGTATTCCATCAGGTTGAGTTGGGTTCCGATATCCATGCGTTTTTTCTCGTATTCGGAACTTTCCTGTACGAAAGTGTTGGCATCACTTATGCTGGTCAGCCCGGCGCTACGTTTGAAGTTTTCCAGTTCGGCTTCCGTACTCCCCAGTTCGCGGTTGATGATTACGATGCGCTCGTCGATGAACTCAGCCGTTTTGGTCGCTATTAGTTTCTTGTCATTATTGGCATCGAGGTTGTATACTTCAATGAGTTTGTTGACAAAATCTTCTCCCCGTTGCTTGTTGGTAGTTTGTATATTGATGTTGGCAATGGAAGTCATGTTAGAAGTGCCGGCAATGCTCAGTGCCGCCAAATAAGCTTTTGCCATTTGAAGCGGAGGGGTGATTGTGATATAGATGGTTTCGTCGAATATCGGTTTGGTATTGGGACGTAACGACAGTGTCAGTCTGCCTGCCGGGGTATCCAGCAGGATCGGTAGTTGTTGGACGTGGGCTGCGATCTCTTCTCCGCCGATGTTCCCACTGATGTCCAGTGTGCTGTCCGGTTGCAGGACGACTTCAAAGTTGAATCCGGTTTTTAGTTTGTTGAGATCGGTGGCGGACATTTCAACGGCTATGGGGCTGTCCGTATAGAGATCCCGTGATCCGATATGTCCTTTGGTGGTATAAGTGGCATATATCTTCAAAGCGGTCACCGCCTGTTTGATGAGAGATTTTGAGCGGAGGATCTCCATCTCGTTTTCAATACTTCCGCTTGAAGAAAGGAAGCCCATGTCCTCAAGGGCGAGCATCTCACTGGCACGACTGCCTTTCTTGTCGTCTTTTATCATGACGGTGGCGCTGACATTGTATACCGGAGTGGCATAACGCAAATAGAACCATGCACCTGCCCAGCAAAGGACGACGGAAAGGATAAACCATTTCCAGTAGATGAAATAATTGAAAAGGAGATTTCTCAGTTCGTTCTTATTATCGGTTTCTTCAAAGGTATCTTCGGGAATAAACTCTTTCATGAATGATGATTTATAATTTATAATTTAGATTTATGAAGGGGGTAGGGTCATTTGAACAGGGCGACTGCCAGTGACGTTAATGATGTCAGCACCGAAAGGATACTTACCCATGGGGTGATGGCACTCATCTCAGAACTTCTTATTTTCGATTTTCTCGGTTCTACATACAGGATGTCGTTCTGTTGCAGATAATAATATGGAGAGGAGACGATACCCGGGTCTTTGAGGTCGAGCAGTACAATTTCTTTTCTGCCTTGCTCGTCTTCACGGAGTAGTTTCACGTTATTGCGTTTACCGTAAATGGTCATGTCACCTGCCATGGCAAGGGCTTCGAAGACATTTACTTTTTCATTGGCTACGGTGAACGTGTTTGGTTTGCCAACTTCACCCAATACGGAAAATTTATAGTTGACCATGCGTACGTTCACGATGGGTTCTTCTTTCAAAAAGGCTTTCAGACGTTCGCAGATCACTGTTTCGGCTGCTCCTTTGGTGAGTCCTCCGAGGTGGAGTTTGCCTAAAATGGGAAAATCGATATCCCCGTTGTTATCTACCAGATAAGTTTGTTGTGGCGTATTGCCGGTGCTGCCTGTTGTTGCCGGTGATTGCAGACTTCCGTTCAGATTGAACGGGGCGGCCAATTCGGGTTCGGAGCAATGCACGGTAATGGTAAGCAGGTCTTTGGGCAGAATATGGGCATCATACAGGAAAGGTGGTTGTTCTGTGTATTTCAGGTATTCTCCATCCTGCATGTATGCAATATCTTTTTGGCTGCCGCATGAGCTGAGCAGTAAAAGAATTAGGGTGGGGAGGAATAGTGATTTAGTTAATTTCATAATCGGGTGTTGTTTTTTTATTGTTTTTCTTTTTGAGTTTCAGTCGCACGATATCCGACAGGTATTTCGGGGTGGAGACAAAGTTACGTTTCCACATTCTGCGGGGTTCTTTGATAAGCCGTCCCAACCATTCCAGTCCCATGGCGATCATCCATTGGGGAGGACGGGGAGTGGTGCCGCCGTAAAAGCCGAACACAGCTCCAATTCCGGAGATGAGACGGGCTTGGAGCAGATGGCGGTTGGCGGCAATCCACTTTTCTTGTTTTGGGGCTGTCATGCCGACAAATAATACATCGGGTTTGAATGCGTTTACGGCCGCTATCATCGCGGCTGTTTCTTCTTCAGAAAAACGGTCGCGGTAAGGAGGGCTATAAGTATTGACCCGGATATGAGGATGCTCTGCATGAATACGTTCGGTAATATGTGTCAGTGTGCGCTGTGAGGCTCCGAGATAAAAGACGGAACCGGCAACCTTATCGAGTTGCTGAAGTACGTGCCGGTGAAGGTCGGCACCGGCCATTTTGCGGATACGTATTCCGAAAAGCCAACGGACGGCGAATACAATGCCTGTACCGTCGGGGATAAGCGCATCACTTTGCAGAAGGGCTTTTTTGAATTCTGTATCCCGGTGGGAAGTTACCCATGAGTGCGGATTGATGGTATTCACCACCACTTGCCGTTTGGGGATGGAATCAAAGCGGTAGTTGGTGGTGACGGAGAAATCTCCCAAAGGGATGGATGGGGATTGCTCCGATATTTTATTAAGCTCAGAATTGCCTGCTATTCTTTTCCTCCGTTGGTTGAGATAGACGTTAAAAAGAACACCTGTCATGAGGTCAATCGTTAATAGGATATTGATATTGAGCCGTTTGTACAGAGAAATGTTCAGTGCGGTAAGACACAAGGTCGCTACTGTTAAAATCAATGTGATTTTACGGTGACTGTAACCCAAATCAAGAAGTTTGTGATGGATATGGTTGCGGTCGGGGTTGAAAATCGGTTTTCCTTGACTGGCGCGTACACACATCACTCTGGCTGTGTCAAATAGAGGGACAAATAATACGGACCAGGCAATAATGATAGGAGGGATACTTGGTGCAGTATTGTTGGCGGATGTTTGCATGCTATAATATATGGCAAGAAAACTAAGCATATAGCCTAAGGTCAGAGAGCCGGTATCACCCATAAACAGTTTTCTTTTGGCAATGGTGTTGTAATACAGGAAAGGGATGAGGGTACCTGTGATGGCGAAAGCCAGAATAGAAGTAGTCCGGTTTCCTGCAATGAGTAGACTGCTACCCAAAATAACGGATGCTACAATACTGAGTGTTGCTGCCAGACCGTCTACTCCGTCAATGAGATTGAGAGAATTGATGATATAAACAGTTAGCAGTGTTGTAAACGGTATTCCAATATAAGGGGATAATTCATATATGCCCAATAAACCATAGAGGTTGTCAATATAAGTTCCGGAAGATATCAATAGAAGGGCAGATAAAATCTGGATGATGAATTTGTGGGAATATCGGACACCAATCAAATCGTCTTTAATACCTAACAATACTAAAGGAAGTGCTCCACATATCATGAAAGAAAGGCGGATAATGGATTGTGCTGAATAATTGATGAAATATTCAGTGGTATATATGGCTTGTAAACCAGATACCGAAAGGAAACTGAGCATAATTACGGGAAAAAAAGTAATACCGGCAAGTCGGGGAATCGGGTTTTTATGGGATTTCCGCTTGTCAGGCATATCATATAGACGTTTTCTTCTGGATATTAGAAGAATACGAGGCAGCATAATGCTTTCAATAAAAATGGCAATAAAAAAAGAAGCTGCACAACATGTTATCACACCAAATGTAGAGTTTATTAGGCTATTCATTGTTTGTTTTCATATTGTTCTCTTACTTATTAGGTAAGGGAACGACTAATCCTGAAAGATTGTCGGAAAGTGTTTGTTATGTTAATGTAGCCTAAAGTTTTTGTAGTTTCAGAGGTGAGAGATGTCTGTTTTGTAGAATTCTGTTTGATGTAATATTGTAATTACATCAAACAGAGTATTTGTATCAAATCTTCATTTATTGAACATTGTCTTTTTTAAAATACGTGTATTGGGGATATTAATTTGTGATTTAAGAAAAAAATATCACTCAAAATTGTCTCATATTGAAAATTTATATCTAATTTTGTGGCGATAAATGAATTGTTAGTCGTTCCCTTACCTAATAAGTAAGAGACTTCTTTTTGGTAATATTTTTTCTTTTCGAAGTTACTGCCGAAATAACTTTTTTATTTGCATCGCTCATCGTTTTATTATCCAATGATTCCAGATAGACATAGGTTACTTTTTCCGAGGAATGTCCCATGCCCGTGCTGATGATTGAAACTGGAATGCCATTTTCGCGCGCAGTGCTTGCCCATGTATGGCGGGCTACATATGAAGTCAATTGCGGAGTTATTTTTATTAAGTCTGATATTCGGTGCAAATGTTTGTTGTAGAGCCGCAAGGCGCTTTTATATTGTCTGTATCCTGTTTCTCCTGTTGCTGTGAGTATGGGTAGCAGATAAGCGGAATCTTTGCATCTGCATGCGTAGCGTTTTATAATTTTGGCAGCACACTTTTCGATGGTGATATACAGTTGTTGTCCCGTTTTTTGGCGACGATAAATTAATATGTTTCCATTTACGTTGCTTTTGCGTAAATAGGCTAAATCGACAAATGGAATTCCCTGCAAATAGAAACTGAGTAGGAACATGTCACGGCTGAATTCTAATTGCGGACAATGGCTTAAGTCGGTTTCCAAAAGCTGGTTGATAAGGACTGGCTTTATAGCTCGTTTGGCTGTGGCGTCACATCCGACGAAAACATTCTCGAAAATTTCCTTGGTGTTCAGCGTGGCTACTCCGGCAGTGACAGCCTGGTTGAAAATAGATCGTAGCATGCGCATGTAAAGAGAAACTGTGTTGTCGAACAGCCCTTTTTGAAAAAGGTGCTGTTCGAACGCTTTTATGAGCTCTGGAGTGATCTTGTCAAAATGCATGTCGGGAGCATTGGTGAACAATTGCAACCGGTGCAGTGTGCTTAGATAGCTGTCGGCAGTGCTGTATCTGCCGGATAATTTTGCTTTTTTAATCAATGATTCTGTGAAGATTTGTATTTCCATTTTTTGGTTTTCTTTTTTTTATTTGTTCAATAAACAAAGTTTGTGCCTGGAATGATTTTAGTAGTTCAGATAATGGGCAGGTAAAGGTATGGTAAAAAAAAGAGCACTCTGCAATGCTTCTTCTATGATTTTATTTTGAATGACTGAATCGGCATTAACAAAAGAATCTGTAATTAGAGTGATGGATAATAGTATTTGCTGTTTTTTCGCAGGGTATTAATCATTTTAATGGAGAAATTATGGTAATAGCTTATTTAAGAGTAAGTACGGAAAAACAATTTTTAGCCAACCAGAAGGAGGAGATTTTAAGGTTCGCGGAAAAGAACGGGCTGAGTATTGACAAATGGTACACTGAGACAGTGAGTGGGAGTGTAAGTACAAAAGAACGGAAATTGGCACCGTTGCTGAGACAGATGAAACCCGGAGATACTCTCATCGTGACGGAAATTTCGAGGCTGAGCAGGACGCTACTGGAAATCATGACAATTCTGAATTCGTGCATCAAAAAACAGGTGGTGCTGTATAGCACGAAGGAGGGGTATGTGTTTCAGAATGATATAAATAGTAAAGTACTGGGATTTGCATTTGGGCTGATGGCCGAGATAGAGCGCAACCTTATATCGATGCGTACAAAAGAAGCATTGGCACGACGGAAGCAGGAGGGAATACCTTTGGGGAGGCGGAAAGGGGATAATCCGAAATTGCAGTTGCTGTATGAAAATAAGAGGTATATTCTGAAACAGGCGAGAAGTGGTGCCAAGCACGCGAAGCTGGCACGTGAGTTCGGGGTATCCCGTACTACCATGTTCCGCTTCTTGAAAGCTGAAGGAATGACGGCAACGGCCTGAATAAGTTAATTGATGCCGTTGGGTTGATTTAAAAATTGTGAACTGTGAATTTGTCTGGCTTGACACCGTACGACAATTCCCAGTTCACAATTCTTGATTTAAAAGTTTGTTTCGATTTCTTCCGGTATGATTTATATGATCGGGAGGAAAACAGAAACCGGTGCTTAATTATTGGCTCTTTTATGCAGATTCTTAAGTTCGAATGCGAGCATGAATCTGAAGAAACCGATAATAAGGAAGGTGAATGAAATCATATAGACCGCATACAATGCACCTACTGCCGGTTGCCACAAAATGAGCAGCGAACAGAGAATGGCAAGAATGCCGAAAGCCATGTACCATCCCCAATCGCGGGTGCCATACCGTTTGAGGTCCATCGAATAACCGGTGGCAGAGAAACCACGGAACATAAGCCAAAAGGCAATGAGGAACGGAATGATTTCCATGCTGACCATCGGGTAGGCCACGAGGTAAATGCCGATGATGAGGTCGATGATACCGCCGGCAAGATACCAGCCCCAACTGGATACATGCTTGTTGCTTATTGCAAAAAGGATTTCAAGAATACCACTGATCAGCATGGAAATACTGAAGACAATGCTCAGGGCTACGTAACTGCTTAGCGGAGCAAACATAAGGCATATCGCCACACCGATATACAAAATACCTAAAATAAGGGACATCCACCAGTTCTTGACTGAGTGCTCGATCCCATCGAATACTGTTTTCATACGAATGTTGTTTTATGAATTGATACTATAATTTTGTTAGGAAAGTAACAAATAAAGGTGGAAAAGGTTTTTTTTCTGTGAACCTATTGTGAATTTTAATTGTTGTATATTCAAACGGATGAAAATCCGGATTCTCTAAGAATAATAAATTATTAAATAGTAAATATCTTTATGGCAACAACAAATTTCAAAGGACAACCGGTAAAACTGATCGGTGAATTTATACAAGTAGGTAAAGTAGCTCCGGATTTCGAGCTGGTGAAAACTGATTTGTCTTCTTTCTCTCTGAAAGATCTGAAAGGCAAAAATGTGGTTCTTAATATTTTTCCGAGTCTTGACACAAGTGTATGTGCTACTTCGGTACGTAAGTTCAATAAGATGGCAGCCGGATTGAAAGATACGGTGGTGTTGGCTATCTCTAAAGACCTTCCGTTTGCACATGCTCGGTTCTGTACCACAGAAGGCATCGAAAATGTGGTTCCTCTGTCGGATTTCCGTTATTCGGATTTTGACGAAAGCTATGGTGTACGCATGGCCGATGGTCCGCTTGCAGGTTTGCTGGCGCGTTCGGTAGTGGTGATTGGCAAAGATGGCACGGTAGCTTATACGGAACTCGTGCCGGAGATTACTCAGGAGCCTGATTATGAGAAGGCATTAGCCGCCGTGAAAGAATAGAAAAGGCATTATGAAAAGAGCGTATCCGTGCCCATAGCTTAAGGATGGGCATGGGTTTTGAAAATTTTGACCTAATAGGAGCTGGCCTATGGATTCGGTAATTCGCCGGATCTTCAGTTCTTGTTAGGTTGTGTTTTTTTTAAAAGGTATCAATAACCTAAACCAAGCAACATGAATAAAAAACAAATGTGGTTCATCGCCCTGGCATTCCTGGGTGTAGGGACAGTGTCGGCTCAAACGGAGACGGCAGAAGGTACTTCTCCATGGACGAGAGAAGGAAATTTAGGGTTGAAACTGACCCAAGTAAGTTTGACAAACTGGGCTGCCGGTGGTGATAACTCCGTAGCTTTTGACTTTCAAGGCGCTTATCAGGCCAATTATAAAAAAGGAAAACATCTTTGGAACAACCGGCTTGAACTGGCTTACGGATTGAACAGGACCGGCGAAGACGGGACGAAGAAAGCCAATGATAAAATCTACCTGAACTCTAATTACGGATATTCTATTGCAAAAAGCTGGTATGCCAGTGCATTTGCTACTTTCCAGACGCAATTCTCGCCCGGATATGATTATAGTATAAGCAAGGATATTTCTGTTTCCGAATTTATGTCCCCTGCCTATCTCACCACCGGATTGGGATTTACTTATGAACCGAATAAGATTTTCACCGTGGTGTTGTCACCGGCTTCTTGGCGCGGAACGTTTGTGCTGAACGATCGCCTGTCCGATGAAGGGGCTTATGGGGTAGATCCGGGAAAGCATCTGTTATCCAGTTTCGGAGCTAATCTGAAAGGGGAAGTGCGGTATGAATTCATGAAGAATATGACGGTTTATTCCCGTCTGGATTTATATTCCGATTACCTGCACAAACCGCAGAATATCGACGTGAACTGGGAAGTACAGATCAATATGGCCATCAATAAATGGTTCTCGACTACTCTGACCACTAATCTGGTGTATGATGATGATGTGAAAATTGCACAGAAAGACGGAACGAAAGGACCGAGAGTGCAGTTCAAAGAAATATTAGGAGTGGGGTTACAATTTAATTTCTGACTTATTGAATTATGAATTCTGATTTATGAATTATGCCATGCGGTATGACAACGCAGTTGTAATTCATAAATCAGAATTCATAATTCGGAAATCATTTTCCTTTTTTCATTCCTTTATAAATCAGGAAACCAACGATGAATACGCCGACGGCGATAAAGAAATAGCCTATCTCATGGCTGTATTCAGTTACGCGTGCCAATAGCTGTTCTTCACTTTCGATACCCGGAACGGATGCTAAATTGTATCCGATGGCGGCAAGGATCGCATTCCATAAACCGGCACCAAGAGTGGTGTATAGCAGGAAAGTGCCGAGCTTCATACGTGCCAGTCCTGCAGGAATGGAGATTAACTGACGTACGGCAGGAATGAGACGGCCGATAAAAGTGGAAAGAGCTCCATGCTTGTCGAAGTATTCTTCGGCATGTTGCACTTTAGCTTCATCGATAAGGCACATATGTCCGAGACGGCTGTTGGCAAACTTATAGACGATGGGACGTCCCAGCCAGTAGGCCAGATAGTAGTTGATGATCGCTCCGATATTTGCACCGAGAGTAGCGAACAATACTACGAGATAAACATTCATCTCATCGTTTACTGCTGCTTTGTAGGCGGCAGGAGGCACGACCACTTCGGACGGAAAAGGAATAAAAGAACTCTCGATGGCCATTAACAGAGTAATAGTCCAGTAGTTAAGGTGATCGAGACACCATTGAATAAAGGCTACAGATTCCATTTGCTTTCTATTAATATTGGGTTTTAATCATTTTCTTTTTCATCCGGATATTCATTTTCATCTTCATCTTCATCCTCGTCTTCATCCGAATCCTCATTCTTGAATTCATCGATTTCCTGTATAAATTGATCGATTTTCTTTCGCATGCCCCCATCGACACAATCCAAAGCCATGGCTTCCTGAACATCTCGTAGGTTGAGAGGCGGATCCAGTAGCTGATTGTATTTTTCGAATCCTTTATAATCTTGCTGGATCAGACAGAGAGAAGCCAGGCGGATATCGATACTCGGATGTTCCGGTTCTAATCTTTTGGCTTCTTCGAGACACATGCGTGCATTCTCCAACATATTGCAATTTAGATAGTAATTGCCTATTCGTATCAGTGTTTCCGCTTCGGGGGCACAGCGTATGGCAACTTTCCAAGACTCTTTTGCTTTATCGATTTCTTTTTCTTCCAGATAAATATATCCTTCCTGTAGATAGAGTTCTGCGCTTTCGGGCGTCTTTTCCTTTGCTCTTTCGCAGATTTGATGAGCCTCTTCATATCTACCCATTTTGGAAAGGCAGTATGCTTCATTGCTGTATATATCTGTCAAGATAGGGGATTCCTCGTCTCCGATAAATTTTAAAGCCCGTTCGTAGTTTTGATAGCCCAGTTCCCAGTTTTCCAGATGAGTGTAGGCCAATCCGATAAACATATGGGCGAATTCGGGAGGAATACTTTGGCCTTTGAGTGCCAACTGATACTCTTGGATAGCTTTCGATTCATTCTCCAAGTGGAAAAAGCTATGGGCTTTCATGAGGTGGGCTTCTCCAAAATTCTCATCGGCAGCCAGGGCAAAATCGCAGGCTTCAATGGTTTTCTCAAATTCTTGCCGGTTAAAATGAGATTTGGCCAATCCGGTCCAATAGGACGGATCGTAAGGATTTTTATCTATCAGTTTGTTATAGATATAGATTGCTTGCTCGTCGTGATCGCCACTGCGGTAACAGTCCGCCATAGCGGCCAGAAAATCCTCTTCTTCTTTGTATTCCTCTATGCCGAGCGTAAGCCACGATAATGCTTTTTCGGGATATCCCATGTCCATATAGAGGTAAGACACATCAAGAATGGTGTTTAGCGATTCCTTGTCTTCAATAGAATCGAGCAATTTTTCCGCTTCATCCAGATTACCTTCGTTCAGCCGGATTTCG
>NZ_HF990981.1:0-10454 GCF_000432295.1 Bacteroides sp. CAG:189 | reverse complement strand
CAGCAGGATTTCGGCTTTCAGCAACTTGACTTCCGTTTCGTAGGTTTCGGTTATGCATTCGGCTACGTTCTTGGCTTTCTGGAGTTTCATGGTGTCCAGATACAGATAAGCCTGTTCTACCATGAGGTCGGTATGTCCCGGATGAAGTTCCAGGCCGTAGCTGATTACTTCCTGTGCTTCATCAAAGCGCCGACTGAGGGCATATCTGTCAGCAATATCCGCGAGTTGGTCTCCATCCAGATAAAGTGGTTTGTTTTCTTTTTTCGCCGTTTCGTAGTCGGCTATGAGTTCGTTTAGTTCCTGATCTTTATCAGATGAATTATTTTTTCTTGCCATGTGATGTAGTGATAAGTGATTAGTAATTAATAATGTAATGATAAGTGATTAGTGATTAGTAGGCTACGCTATATGCTGCATTGCACTAATCACTTATCACTTATCGCTTATCACTATTTGTTAATTTTCCCCCATGTATCTTTCAACCCTACGGTACGGTTGAATACTAACTTGTCGGGAGTGGAGTCTTTGTCTATATTAAAATAACCGATTCGCTGGAATTGCAGATAAGAGAGATTAGGCAGGGTGGCTACGAATTTTTCGACGTAGCAGCGGTTAAGTATCTGCAATGAATCGGGGTTGATAATCTCTTTCATGGCTTCCAGGGCTTCGCAGTTTTTGGCTTCGCGGATGGCGGCCAGTTCGTCGCGTGGATTTTCTACTTTCCAGAGACGGTCGTAAAGGCGTACTTCGGCAGGCAGGCAATGGGCGCAACTGAGCCAGTGCAGTGTCCCTTTGACCTTGCGGTTTGCATCGGGCATGCCGCTTTTGGTATGCGGGTCGTATTCACAGTACACTTCGGTTATCGTTCCGTTTTCATCTTTTTTGCAGCCTGTACACTTCACGATGTAGGCATTTTTGAGACGTACTTCCTGGCCCGGAGTCATTCGGAAATATTTTTTCGGAGCATCTTCCATGAAGTCTTCGCGTTCTATCCACAGTTCACGGCTGAATTCGATGGTATGGCTTCCGGCTTCCGGATCTTCGGGATTGTTGATGGCTTCCAGCTCTTCCACTTTGCCTTCGGGATAGTTGGTGATTATCAATTTTACCGGATTCAATACGGCGGAAACACGGGTTGCACGAATATTCAGATCTTCGCGAACGGCACTTTCCAGCAGCGCGAACTCATTAAGCGCATCGTAGGTGGTATATCCTATTTTATCAACGAACTTACGGATGGACTCCGGGGAGTATCCGCGACGGCGGAATCCGCAGATGGTAGGCATACGGGGGTCGTCCCAGCCGTTCACCAAGCCTTCTTTCACCAGAGTAAGCAGGTTGCGTTTACTCATCAGGGTATAACTGAGGTTTAACTTGTTGAATTCGTACTGGCGGGGGCGGTTATCGTTCAGGTCGTTGCCTTCTTTGAGCCAGTCGATAAACAGGTCGTACAGTGGACGGTGCACGACGAACTCCAACGTACAGAGTGAATGGGTAACTCCTTCGAAGAAGTCACTTTGTCCGTGTGCAAAGTCGTACATCGGGTAGGCTTTCCAAGTGGTTCCGGTACGGTGGTGAGGATGTTTCACCACACGATAGATAATCGGGTCGCGGAAGTGCATATTCGGGTTTGCCATGTCGATTTTGGCACGGAGCACCATAGCACCTTCTTCGATCTCGCCACTGTTCATCTTGCGGAACAGGGTAAGGCTCTCTTCGACAGGACGGTTGCGGTAAGGGCTTTCGGTTCCCGGTTGGGTGGGAGTTCCTTTTTGTGCGGCGATTTGTTCGGAAGTCTGCTCGTCGATGTAGGCTTTTCCTTCTTGGATCAACCGTACGGCAAAGTCCCAGAGTTGCTGGAAATAATCGGATGCATAATACACATTTCCCCACTCGAAACCCAGCCATTTGATATCTTCTTCGATGGCTTCTACATACTCTACGTCCTCTTTGGTCGGGTTTGTATCGTCGAAACGAAGGTTGCACACGCCACCGTGACGGGCTGCCAGACCGAAATCAAGGCAAATAGCCTTGGCATGGCCGATATGAAGGTAGCCGTTCGGTTCCGGCGGGAAACGTGTCTGCACCTTTCCTCCGTTTTTACCTTCTTTTAAATCATTTTCTACAATTTGCTCAATAAAGTTGAGGCTTTTCTTTTCGCCTGTAACCTCTTCGTCCTTAATATCTGTCATAGCGTTTAAATAAGTTATGAGTTACGAGAGATAATAACTGCTGAAGATGACTCGTAACCAAATATGCTACAAAAGTATGATATTTTTTTCGTATATCCTTATTTCACCGGAATATATCCGCTCTTTTTTATTATATCCTGTCCTTCGCCGGAGAGAATAAAGTCGATGAGAGGGGCTACTGCTTCTTTGTTGTTCGCATTATAGTAATAGTAAAGGGGACGCACGATAGGGTAAGTTTTATTTGTCGCGTTTTCCACACTGGGATGGGCATAATGCATACCGTTATCGTAGGATACGGCTAATGTTTTGACACGTGGTGATACATAGGCCAGACCGACATAGCCGATAGCACCTTTGGTCTGGCTGACAGATTGAATCACGGCACCGGTGGCGGGCATGGAAAGGCTGCCGGACATGTAGTTCTTGTTCTTCAGTACGCTTTCTTTGAAGAACTCGTAAGTTCCCGAAGAAGTCTCGCGGGAGTAAACGATGATTTTCCGGTTTTCACCTCCTACCTGTTGCCAGTTGGTGATTTTACCACGGAAGATGTCTTCCAGTTGCTGACGTGTAAGCTGTTTTACCGGATTGGAGGGATGCACCACCACGGTCAAGGCGTCATAGGCGACAATCGTCTCTTCTATATCTGTTTGGGCGGCTTTGGCTTTCATCTTTTCACTAAACTTGATGGGACGGGAAGCCATGGCAATGTCTGTTGTGTTGTCCATCAATGCGGCGATACCCACACCGGTTCCGCCTCCGGTGACGGTGACGCGGGCATCGGCATGTTTGTTCATGAAACGCTCTGCAGTTTGCTGGGCAACCGGAAGGACGGTATCACTACCCTTGATGCGTTGGGCATGGAGACTGGTAATGGCAAGGGAAAAAAATAGAAATAATATACTTTTTACTTTCATGGGAATGATGAATTATGATTTAATATACATGAACTGACTATTATTTGAAATAGATTCAACTTATGGGTTTTATGAATGATAATTTATGGGGGCAATGACTGATTGCGATGGCAAATTAAAGGAGAAGATGTTACATTGCTGTTTCAAAATCTTCTTCGGTATTCATTGTAACAGGATTGTAATATGTTTGAAACAATTCCTTCAAACGATGTTCACACCGTCTTAACATAATACCCTTTCCTTTGCATCAGAAATCAACAGGTATGAAGAAGATTTTTGAAAAGATAGTGGAAGGAATATTGACTTGTAGCGGTTTTGTTACAAGTATTACGATCCTGCTTATCGTACTGTTCTTGTTTACCGAAGCATTCGGGCTGTTTGGCAGTAAGGTGATAGAAGAAGGATATGTTCTCGCTTTGAATAAGGAGAATAAGGTCAATCAACTGAGTCCGGCTCAGATAAAAGATGTTTTCGATGAAGAGATAACGAACTGGGAAGAACTCGGTGGGGAGAATCTCCCTATCCGGGTTTTCCGTTTGGAGGATATCACCCGGTATTATACGGAAGAAGAATTGGGGGATGCTTATCAACATGCCGGGGCATGTATTACGAAACTGGTTGAAAAGACTCCGGGAATTGTTGCTTTTGTTCCGCAGCAGTTTATCACCGAACCGGAACAGGTGCATTTTATCAAAGACAATACGATTTCTGTGAAAGACGTGTTTGCAGGCGCTGAGTGGTTTCCTACGGCAACTCCGGCGCCTTTATTCGGCTTTTTACCTTTGATTACGGGCACGTTGTGGGTGAGTCTTTTTGCGATTCTTATAGCGTTGCCTTTCGGACTTTCGGTTTCTATTTATATGTCCGAAATAGCCGGTTCGAAAGTGCGTAAATGGTTGAAACCTGTTATTGAATTGTTGAGTGGCATACCATCGGTGGTGTACGGGTTCTTCGGGCTGATTGTAATAGTGCCGCTTATACAGAAGGTGTTCGATCTCCCGGTGGGAGAGAGCGGGTTGGCAGGAAGCATTGTGCTGGCTATCATGGCATTGCCTACCATTATTACCGTTACGGAAGACGCCATGCGTAATTGTCCGCGAGCCATGCGTGAAGCGAGTCTGGCTTTGGGAGCTTCGCAATGGCAGACTACCTATAAAGTGGTTATTCCGTATTCTATTTCCGGCATAACTTCGGGGGTGGTACTGGGCATCGGCCGTGCTATCGGTGAAACAATGGCCGTGCTGATGGTAACCGGAAATGCTGCGGTGATTCCGACTACTATTCTGGAACCTCTGCGCACCATTCCCGCTACTATTGCTGCCGAACTGGGAGAAGCCCCTGCAGGAGGCCCTCATTACCAGGCTTTGTTCTTGCTGGGGGTAGTGCTGTTCTTTATTACATTAATAATCAATTTTAGCGTGGAATATATTTCGTCCAAAGGTGTGAAACGCAGCAAATGAAAACGGATAGTACACTTGATGAAGGTTAACAATATATCAGATGCGAACCAACACTATATCAAGTGAATGCTGACAATATATCAGATGTATGCTAACAATATATCAAATGAATGCCGACAGTGTATCAGATGAAAAAGAAAAATAAATAGAGATGGAAATAACAAGTAATAATAAAGCCAAACGCCGTTCGCAGAAGATCGCTTTCGGAATATTCCGTTTGTTGAGTGTATGCATCGTCTTGATTCTTTTTACGATATTGGGTTTCATTATATATAGAGGTGTCGGTGTCATCAGTTGGGATTTTATCTTTTCGGCACCTACCGATGGTATGACGGGAGGAGGTATCTGGCCCGCTATTGTAGGTACATTTTATCTGATGGTAGGTAGTGCGCTTTTCGCTTTTCCGGTGGGGGTGATGAGTGGCATTTATATGAATGAATATGCTCCGAAAGGGAAACTCGTTCGTTTTATACGTGTGATGACAAATAATCTGAGTGGTATTCCGTCTATTGTATTCGGGCTTTTCGGTATGGCTTTGTTTGTGAACTATCTTGGTTTTGGCGATAGCATACTGGCCGGTTCGCTGACACTGGGATTGCTTTGTGTACCTTTGGTGATCCGTACTACGGAAGAGGCCTTGAAGGCGATTCCCGATAGTTTACGCGAGGGAAGCCGGGCTTTGGGGGCTACTAAATTACAGACTATCTGGTATGTTATTTTACCGATGGGAGTTCCTAATATCATAACCGGACTGATTCTTGCTTTGGGACGTGTATCCGGCGAAACGGCTCCGATATTGTTTACTTGTGCGGCTTATTTCTTGCCGCAGTTGCCTACAAGTATTTTAGATCAGTGTATGGCCTTGCCCTATCACCTGTATGTGATATCGACCAGTGGGACAGATATGGATGCCCAGCTACCGTTGGCCTATGGCACGGCGTTGGTACTGATTGTGATCATATTGCTGATAAATTTATTGGCAAATGCATTAAGAAGATATTTTGAGAAAAAGGTAAGAACAAACTAAAGAGACAGATGGATTTACGATTAGACGATTTACGAATTACGATTGAAGTTAGATAAAGAGATTTTATGATTAGACGATTTACAATTGGAGATAAATGGATTTACGGTACTATAAATTGCAATACAACTCGAAACGAAATGCGATGCAATTCAAGACAGTTGTAATATCAATCGTAAATTGTAAATCGTCTAATCGTAAATAAAAAGAATGATATTTTTATGATAAATGCCCGTGATGTAAATTTTTGGTATGGTGACTTTCATGCTTTGAAAGGGATCAGTATGGAGATAGAAGAGAAGTCCGTAGTTGCTTTTATCGGCCCTTCCGGATGCGGTAAATCTACTTTTCTCCGCCTGTTTAACCGTATGAATGATTTGATTCCTGCCACCCGTCTGACAGGAGAAATCCGTATCAATGGTGAGAATATCTACGATAAGGGGATAGAAGTAGATGAACTACGGAAAAACGTAGGAATGGTTTTTCAGCGTCCGAATCCTTTTCCGAAAAGTATTTTTGAAAATGTTGCCTATGGCTTGCGTGTAAATGGAGTGAAAGACAATGCTTTCATCCGTCAACGGGTGGAAGAGACCCTGAAAGGTGCTGCGCTTTGGGATGAGGTGAAAGATAAGTTGAAGGAGTCGGCGTACGCTCTTTCCGGCGGACAGCAGCAGCGCCTTTGTATTGCCCGTGCAATGGCTGTTTCTCCTACGGTTTTGTTGATGGATGAACCGGCATCCGCACTCGATCCCATTTCTACTGCAAAGGTGGAGGAGCTGATTCATGAGTTGAAGGAGCGATACACCATTGTGATCGTGACGCACAATATGCAGCAGGCTGCCCGCGTTAGTGATAAAACGGCTTTCTTCTATCTGGGGCAAATGGTGGAATACGACGATACAAAGAAAATTTTTACAAATCCGGAAAAAGAGGCAACACAGAATTATATTACCGGGAGGTTTGGGTAGGAATCTATGTGGATGTCGGGTCTGGTATTCCTTAATTTTTTTAATTTTAATTATTTCATACTATGGTAAAGTTTATAGAATCGGAGCTCATTCTGCTTAAAAAAGAGATTGACGAAATGTGGACACTGGTTTATAATCAGTTGGATAGGGCAGGAGAGGCTGTACTCACGCTCGATAAAGAGTTGGCTCAACAGGTTATTGTCCGTGAACGGCGGGTGAATGCTTTTGAGCTTAAGATAGACAGCGATGTGGAGGATGTGATTGCTTTGTATAATCCGGTAGCCATTGATTTGCGCTTTGTGCTTGCAATGCTCAAAATAAATACCAATCTGGAACGCCTGGGAGATTTTGCCGAAGGAATTGCCCGTTTCGTATTGAAGTGTGAAGAGCCTGCATTGGACCCGGACTTACTGAAACATCTGCGTTTGGAAGAGATGCAGGGGGAGGTGCTCTCTATGCTCGAACTGGCAAAACGTGCCTTGAATGAGGAAAGTATCGAATTGGCAACATCGGTTTTTGCGAAGGATAATCTTCTGGATGAAATCAATGCCGGGGCTACCTCTGTTCTTGCCGGCTATATGAAAGAACATCCGGAAAGCATGCTTTCCTGTCTGAATCTTGTCAGTGTATTCCGTAAGTTGGAACGCTCCGGAGACCATATAACGAATATTGCCGAAGAAATTGTGTTCTTCATTGATGCAAAGGTGCTCAAGCACAGCGGAAAGACGGATGAACACTATCAGGAAAAGTAACATTTTGAAACTTTTTATACAAAAATTAGTGCTACTTAAAAAAATGTTCTATATTTGTCTCCTGTAACGGGTAAGTTACAGGAGATTTTTCTTGAAATGATAATAAATCCAAAGATTTTTCAAAAAGATGTTATAAGACATGTTTTATAATTTGGTTCATAACAGGAAAAGGACCTATATTTGCACCGTTATCCTGAAAACAATCTTTTTACCTTAAAAAAAAACTAATACCTATTGAAAACTGAGAAATGGAGCTTTGTGAAAAGCCCCATTTTTTTTGCGTCTATAGCTCATAACAATTAACACAGATTATTTGTTTAGTCCACGTTTATCGGTTTCAATTTTGTATCTTTGCATCTATGATTAATGAGTATGTTTTGAAGCGTATTCTTCAATCATAGATAGTGAATCGTTAAATTATTAATAATAAACCGCTTTATGTTTTCCGGAATAGTAGAAGAATATGCTACCCTTGTAGCACTGGTGAAAGACCAGGAGAATATACACTTTACCTTCAAGTGTTCGTTTGTGAATGAACTGAAAATCGACCAAAGTATTTCACACAATGGGGTGTGTCTGACAGTAGTTGATCTTACTGATGATACCTATACCGTGACTGCCATGAAAGAGACTCTGGAACGTTCCAATCTCGGGCTGCTGAAGGTAGGTGACAAGGTGAATGTAGAACGTAGCATGATGATGAACGGCCGTTTGGACGGGCATATCGTGCAAGGACATGTGGACCAGACCGCTACTTGCGTGGATATAAAGGATGCGGATGGAAGTTGGTATTTCACGTTCAAATATGCATTTGACAAAGAGATGGCGAAACGTGGATATATTACTGTAGACAAAGGGTCGGTAACGGTAAATGGTGTTAGTCTGACAGTATGTAACCCTACGGATGATACCTTCCAGGTGGCTATCATACCTTATACTTATGAGCATACCAATTTCCATACTTTCGTTATTGGCAGCATAGTGAATATCGAGTTTGATATTATCGGTAAATATATCAGTCGGATGATTGTCTGATTGATGAATCATAATTTATAAGTCACATGGATTTTCAGCAATTAGTCAATTCCCGGCAAAGCGACCGTGCTTATGACAAGGAGCGTCCGGTAGAGCCGGAAAAGTTAGTTCGTATATTAGAAGCGGGGTGTCTGGCTCCTTCGGCTTGTAACGCGCAACCGTGGAAGTTTGTGGTAGTCACAGATAAGGATTTAGCCGGTAAAGTGGGAAGGGCGGCCGCCGGATTGGGAATGAATAAGTTTGCTAAAGATGCTCCCGTACATATTTTGATTGTAGAAGAATCTGCCAATATCACCTCTCTGCTGGGAGGGAAAGTGAAAGACAAACATTTCCCTTTGATTGACATAGGCATTGCTGCTTCCCATATGGTTCTTGCCGCAGAAAGCGAAGGCTTAGGCTCATGTATTCTTGGCTGGTTTGATGAAAAAAAGATCAAGCAACTGACTGGTATTCCCTCTTCCAAGCGGTTGCTGCTCGATATCATTATCGGCTATCCTCTGAAAGAGAAACGGAAGAAAATCCGCAAGGCAAGGGAGAAGGTGGTCTCATATAATAAATACTGAAATAGTGACTGGTGAGTAGTGGTATCACTACTCACTATTTTACAGTTCTTTCAGTAATACCTTGCTTGCCTTCTTGTAATATTCTTCTCTTGATTCCACCAGAATCCGCCATTCATCACTGAATTCAACTTCTTTATCGATTTTGAAATTCTCGGAGCCATAGGTGTCCAGCCGGTCAAGTACTACTGCTACATTCAATTGGTTGAGATCCATAGAGGGCTGGTAGGCGATTTCTTCGCTTTTCTGATCGGTTACTACCTCATGTATCAGGTTGATTTCCTGTAATTGATACAACGTTTGGTTTGTAAGCCGGATCGGGATCTGATGTTCTTCTGATATCTCTTCGGCTGTATAAGGTGGCTCGTTACGTTCGAAACGTTTGGCTATGAGAGACATGATAAGAATAGATATGAAGTCGCGGTAACGACGGCTGATGTTTTGTGTATCTTTATCGAAACTGAAGTTTCTGAGGTTCTGTCCGGCATAAGTCAGTTCGGCACCGAACAGGCAAATGGTCCAGGATATTTGCAGCCATAACAGAAACATCGGCAGCGCGGCGAAACTTCCATAAATGGCATTGTAGCGCGATACCCATAACTGACTGCTGATGTATAGGAACTGGAATGCCTGATAAGCAGAACCGGCAAGAATACCCGAAATGAGTGCATGCTTAAACTTTACCTTCGTGTTGGGCATAAAGATGTAAAGCCCTGTAAACATAAACCAAGTCAGTACGAAAGGGATAAGCCGTATCAGAAATTTTATGATAGGAGCCAGCAATACGAAATCCTCTATTTGCTTCAGCATAGTACTCATGAAAATAGAAAGACCGCCTGATACGACAATCAGAATAGGCATTAATAGGAACATGGAGAAGTAATCGGTGATTTTGCGATACATGCTTCTTGCTTTCTTTACTCCCCAGATGCGGTTGAATGTAATTTCGATGTTGCTTACCAGATTGATGACTGTCCATAACAGCATGATTAAACCCACTCCGATAAAAATTCCGCCTTTGGTTTGTGATAAGTAAGAGTTTACGAATTCAAGGATCGTATCGGAAGCTTCCGTTGCCCCTCCAAAGCCGTTGCGGAATTGATGCTCCATGATGGTGGATACGCCGAATCCCCGCGCAATGGCGAATACGATGGCGAGTATGGGCACAATGGCAAGCAGTGTGCTATATGTCAATGCAGAGGCTTTATTGACGATACGGTCTTTCGTGAAGCGGTTGATACAGAGGTAAATGGTTTTAATGACGTTATAAACCGAAAATTTGGTTCTGGTCACTTCGTCCTCCGTGATGCGCCAGATATCATAAGTGATGAATTTCCATATATCGGTTATTTTTTTCTTCATGGCATTCATTTGGAATTATAGTTGAAAAAAAGCAGTCAGCCTGTAAGCCGAGTTCTGTATCCTGTTGGATGAAAGTATTAATTTTTTTCATTCCTTAAATCCGTTCATTCAACAAGATGCCTGTCATTTATCTGAGTGGCATGTCACCATACCACTTTAGCGGTCTACCCTCCGACATGGAGCGAGC
>NZ_HF990980.1:0-583 GCF_000432295.1 Bacteroides sp. CAG:189 | reverse complement strand
GAGGTAAACGGGGAACTAGTGCGTAAATTCGATTTATACCTGAAGACGGAGAAACATTGTGCACAGAACACCGTTATCCGGTACATGAAATGCTTCAAGAAAGTGATAAACCTTGCCATTGCCAACGAGTGGCTGACAAAGAACCCGTTTGCCGGAATCAAGTTTCACGAGGTGGAGGTAAACAAACAGTTCCTAAGCCAAGCCGAGATAAACCGGATATGGCAGAAAGAGTTCAGGATTGAACGGCTGGAACTGGTACGGGATGTTTTTATCTTTTGCGTATATACCGGGCTGGCATTCATAGACGTGTATAATCTACGCCCCGAACATATTTCAGAGGACGGCAACGGTAATCTGTGGATAGTGAAACCCCGTGAAAAGACAAACAACCTCTGTAACATCCCGCTTTTGAGCATTCCCAAACAAATACTTGAAAAGTACAAGGATAACCCCTACTGCATGGATAAAGGAACTTTATTACCCGTTCCCTGCAATCAGAAGATGAACAGCTACCTGAAAGAGATTGCCGACCTGTGCGGTATCAAAAAGAACCTGACCACGCACACAGCCCGGCACAGTTTCG
>NZ_HF990979.1:0-2365 GCF_000432295.1 Bacteroides sp. CAG:189 | reverse complement strand
TCCGTTTCAAAAGCGATGCAAAGGTACAGCTTATTTTGAGACTGCCAAAACTTTTGATGATTATTTTTTCACTTTTTTATCCACAAAGACAAAAACTCACTGATTATCAACAATAAAAATCTTTCTAAAAAATAAGATACATACTACACAAATTCCAGCCAACAATCCCAGTTTCCCCCATCCTCCTCTTTTTTTCTCCTGCTTATCCACCCGATCCTCCGTTTTCACCCGTACATACTCCGCCACCTGCAATGAATCGGTTTTCATAACAGCACCATCAAATTTCTCCTCTTGCAATCTCTTTCCATCCCTGTCTACAGTTCTTTTTGTTACAGAAAGCAGCTTCTTTCGTGGTGATACTCTTTCCTTAAGTCCAACCATTTCCGCAGTATCCTCTGTCCACACAAAAATCGTTTCCTCCACATGTTCATTCATCCTTTCCTGCATTTTCCGCAATCTCTTTTGTATACCGGAAAATTTCTCAGTTCCGGTCTCCAACACAGCGGCATCTATTTCCGTACGATGACTTTCCATACACTCGGTAGTCCCGCAGGCCCAAAAGAAAAGCGAAAGACTCCAGACCATCAACCATTTTTTCACATCAAAACAGGGGCAGAACTTTATAAACTCACCCGGTTCTATAATCCCATTCCCATTCAAATCCGGCGAAGTATCCCGGTGGCCCATCACCGTCACAATCCGATACCGCAACTTCAACTCTTCCACAAGCCCCTTCATCGATTTTTTCTGCTCATCCGTCCGTGTATCGGCAGGATTCCCGTTCGTATCCAGTCCTCCGATATAGCAAATGCCTATACTCCGCCCGTTCCATCCCAAGCAATGCGCACCCGCCACTTCCACCTCTCTCCCCTTTTCCACGGTTCCATCCAGCCGGACTACATAATGATAACCTATCCCGTTCATCCCCCGGGCACGATGCCAACGGTCTATATCCGCAACACTAAAATCCATTCCGGCTTTCGTAGCCGAACAATGTATAATCACAGAATCGATCTTTCTCATAACCATAAATCCTTTCTTTCAAATCAATAATCCGATGGAGGAATACGTTTCACACATCCTCTTATATCACACTTTTTTATTTCCGATTCTTTCTGTATCAACTCTACTTCATGACAGCGAATCATCCAACTGATCTTCTCCTCCTGTTCCTTCCGCAACTCCGCATAAAGTCCGTTGATTTTCTCTTCACGCTGTTCCAGGCGCTCCTCAAACCAGTCCACCGTTTTCCTGCGGTTCTCTGCTTCCATACTATTTATCGATGCCTCCTCCTTCCGGACATCCATCTTACGGAAAGTCACAAACCGCACCAGCCACTTAATGGCCTCCAACCCGCCAAGGGCAGTGATGAAGGCCATAATTGTAGTCAGTTGCATCTATCTGCGTTATGCAGCCGGGTCTTCCCCTTCCCCGTCGCCACCGGAAGGAGCATCGGTGCCTTCATCGTTCAGTCTATCCAGATCTTTAAACATCAGTCCATCCGTACGAGTAGACGATGCGCCCGCATTAAGACGTATATCCTTGTTTGCACGAAAACAGATGCGCAATCCGGTAATGTCACTTGCTGTAAAATCTTCCGCCTTATCCGTCCCTTTACTTTGTGCCGACAGATAGAAATAACCTATTCCGTCAATATTTACCGAGCGTCCTCCTAAAAGAATTTTACGCATCAATGTCCGAAAGTCTTTCAGTACACTGATTGTCTCACCTTCACTCACACCAGAGTTTCCACTGATTTCCTGTGCCACCTCTTTCAGAGTTGCCGGAGTGTCATACTTATACGAAATAATAGGATACGTTCTTTTAACTGAATCTTGATTTGTCGGATCACTCAACCGTGAAACTTTTTTAAATCTAATTGCCATAATTTTCTTTTTTGTTAAATAAATACTAATGATTATTACCTTGCTAACGTTAACATTGCAAAGGTGCGACATTCCCATCAGAGGCAAAAAGACAAGTTACAGCATCGTCTTGATACGATTTAGCATGTAAAAGAGACAATTACAGGACAAGCAAAGGAGAAAGGGAAGGTAATAAAGGAAATCTTTCCATATTTCCGGACGAGTATCACCCAAAATTGTACCATAGAGATATAATAACAAGAAAGCCGGAACTGCATACTAACAGCTCCGGCCTTTTTTCCTGATTTATATAACACTTATTCAATTAACGCTTCACTCATAAATATACAGGATTATTCCCATTTTAATAACGGATATGAAAAATAAATCTTTCATATAAAATAGAATACCAATATGACTCTTAAGATTTCAAAAATCAAAGATAGCCAAACTCCTCCATAAAGCAGAGAAATTTGGCTATTGATAGCTACATTTGAGAT
>NZ_HF990978.1:0-56009 GCF_000432295.1 Bacteroides sp. CAG:189 | reverse complement strand
TTTAGAGTGGTCATTTTAGTTTTGACACACCCTCACCAATCCACTACTTACAGCTTCTCCTTTATCGCCTCAATCAGTTCCTGATATTCTGTATCCGTCAGATATACTTTCCCCGGATTCATCTGGAATGTACCTCCATAGTCAGGGCCATCCACATATTTAGGAGCCAAATGAAAGTGCAGGTGGGAAAGCTTATCGGAGTAAGCGCCATAGTTTATTTTTTCCGGATGGAAAGCTTTATCCATCGCACGGGTAACACGGGCCACATCGGCCATAAATGCATTACGGTCTTCATCACTCAGTTCGTTCAAGTCATTCACATGATCTTTGTATGCTACAAGACAACGACCACGGTAGGTCTGTTCTTTAAAAAGAAACACACGTGATACACTAAGCTGTGCAATCTCGATCATCAGATTGTTCAGCGTTTCATTGTTCTGGCAATACAAGCATTCTTTAGGATCGCTTTTCATGATATAAATTCTTTTTTAGATTGATATGCCGGCAAAGATAAGCATCTTACCCACATATAATGTCGATTTTTTAATTCTTTTGACCGACTAATTGGTATACATCCTCCTTTTCACCGACTACCCATAGCACATCCCCCTCTTCAAACGGCGCATTAACATCCGGCGTCATCAACATCTCTTCCCCACGTTCCACACCGGCTATCAGGCAATGATATTTATCACGTATGCCTGATTCACGCAACGTTTTACCTAAAAAAGCGGAATCGGAATCGATCATAAACTGCTTTAAAGTCATCTCGCTCTTTTCAAAAACATCACTGTCTACGTAAGCCCCTTTTGACATCTCCTCGCTGAATAGGTTAAGTTGCTCATCGGTACCGATTACCTGTATTTTGTCCATCGGAAACAAACGGGTACTGCCTCCGGGTATATTGATCCGCCGTCGTCCCCTAAGGATAGAGACTACATGTATTCCATACTTCTTACCAAGATTTAATTCAAGCAACGTCTTGCCCGCCCAGAGAGATTCCCCCGGAAGTTCGAAATCGGCCAGATGCAAATCACGGGAAAGCAAACGTCCCGCATATTCCGGTTTCTTCTCACCCATATATTCAGCCCGCATATCACGAGAGCGAAGATTCTGAAAAAATTTCCGTTCAATCAATATGGATTGTTTCTTTAAACGACGCGAAAGTACCATCAATATTACAATCAAGATAGCAACACCAATCAATAAGCCGATAGAAGATTTAAATAACCGGGCAATCACAAACATCACAAATAACACGGCAATCAGCATACGAAGCACAATCGTTGAAACCAATGGTGCACGGTTGGCACGATGGGCATTCCATAATGTAATAAACTCCGACGAATGATTCTTTTTGACCATGATGGCACGGAGAAAAGGCGATATACAAAGAATGGTAAATACAGCTCCTAACAACGAGGCCCAGAAATGCGGCAGATTCTCACGGAAAACCGGAACGACAAACCGGAATGAAATAGCCACAATAGAGATGCTTACAATGGAATAAACCACCACGATACGAGCCATGGCGAAAAGAAGTTTCCGCCACAGGTTTTCATGGTTTACCGTCTGCGGACCGGAAGAATAACGGGCAAGAAAACTCTTCCAGGATTCGGGTAAATGACGATCAGCAAAATCAGATGCCGGCTCTGCCAGACGAATCATATACGGAGTAAGAAAGGTCGTGATAACCGAAACCGCCACTACGATAGGATAAAGAAAATCACTCGTCACATGAAGTGATACCCCCAAAGACGCAATAATAAAAGCAAATTCACCTATTTGTGTCAAACTGAACCCGCATTGCATCGCTGTCTTTAACGGTTGCCCTGCCAATATCACTCCAAATGTACCAAACAATGCCTGTCCAGCAATGACAGCAAGCGTTATCACCAGAATAGGTAATGCATATTCTCCAATCATCGCAGGATCCACCATCATACCTACGGAAACAAAAAAGATAGCACCAAACAAATCCTTGACCGGCTTGACCAATCGGTCGATAGATTCGGCTTCTATCGTTTCAGCAAGAATAGAACCCATGATAAAAGCACCGAAAGCTGCCGAAAATCCGGTATTGGCAGCTATCACCACCATCCCGAAACAAAGCGCAAGAGATACAATCAGTAATGTTTCTTCACTCATCAACTTGCGGCAACGCTTCAAAAATTCGGGAATGAGATAAATACCGACCACGAACCAAAGAATCAAAAAGAACAGCAGTTTTCCGATGCTTTCGAGCATCTCGGTTCCTTCAAAGTTATTACTCACCGCCATTGTAGAAAGCATCACCATAAGCACGATAGCAAGGATGTCTTCCAATATAAGAATACTCAACACCAATCCGGTAAATTGCTTTTTACGCAGTCCGAGATCATCAAATGCCTTATATATAATAGTCGTAGAAGACATGGCTATCATACCTCCCAGAAAAATGCAGTCCATCCGTTGCCATCCGAAACTCATCCCCACACCCATTCCCAAAAGAATCATACAAAATATGATGGTACAGGCGGCGATGACTGCCGTACCTCCGACTTTCACTATTTTCTTGAAACTAAACTCGAGTCCTAATGCGAACAAAAGAAAGATCACACCTATATCGGCCCAAGTTTTAATATTGGCAGAATCCATTACCGAGGGTGTATAAGGCATATGCGGACTGGCCAGAAATCCGGCAACAACATATCCCAACACCAAAGGCTGTTTTAATTTTTTAAATAACAGTGTCATTACGCCGGCACAAAGCAGAATCAACGCCAAGTCGGCTATCAATGTAGGTAAGTTTGACATCTCCGTTAATGTTTTATTGCATGCAAAATTACACGAAAATCAAAAGAGAAACCGGCTTAAGGACAAAAAAAATTATGCCTCAGGCTAAACTTTGTTAACCTGAGGCATACACTTAGTCTGAGTGATTCATAATCAGTAGTCAAGTAGTCAAGTAGTTCAGTAGTTAAGTAGTCAAGTAGAAATGTTTTGTCTAATATATTTCCCTTAACTACCTACTATCTACTACTTACTACTTGACTACTTAACTACTGAACTACTTGACTACTGAACTACTGAATTAACAGTTTTGATGATCGTTTTACTTCCTGAACGGAGGTCTTACCACCACCGCTTTCAATTTACGTCCCCGCATATCGATAAAAATTTCTGTTCCCAACTTGCTGTATTCCGGTTTTACATATCCCATACCGATACCGATTTTCCTCATAGGAGACATGGTTCCCGAAGTTACAATCCCTATCTTACCACCATCCTCATCTACCAATTCATATCCATGACGAGGAATGCCACGATCGATCATCTCAAAGCCAACCAATTTACGTACGGTTCCTTCGGCCTTTTGTTTCTCAAGCATCGCACGGTTAGTAAAATTCTTCCCATCCACAAATTTCGTAATCCACCCCAACCCCGCTTCAATAGGAGATGTGGTATCATCCAAATCATTGCCGTACAAGCAAAATCCCATTTCAAGCCGAAGCGTATCACGGGCACCCAGCCCGACAGGCTTGATCCCGAATTCCTCGCCAGCTTCAAAAACTGCGTTCCATATCTTATCAGCAGCGTCCGGATAGAAATACAACTCAAAACCTCCTGCACCTGTATAACCGGTATTTGAAATAATCACGTTTTTCTCCCCGGCAAACTCACCGACTTTGAACGTATAATAGGGAATATCCGAAAGATCGATATCCGTCAGTTTCTGCAAAGCAAGAATTGCTTTCGGCCCCTGAACTGCCAACTGCGCAGTACGATCCGAAGAATTTTCAAGTTCGGCTCCTTCGGTATTATGTGCAACGCACCAATTCCAATCTTTCTCAATATTAGAAGCATTGACCACTAACAGGTATTTCTGCGGATCATACTGATACACTAACAAATCATCCACAATCCCGCCTTCTTCGTTCGGGAAGCAGGTATATTGCACCTTACCGGGTGCAAGTGCAGCTACGTTGTTAGAAGTAATCTTCTGCAGAAAGGGCAACGCACCGGGACCTTTCACCCAGAACTCTCCCATATGGGATACATCGAATACACCTACGGCATTGCACACCGTGAGATGTTCGTCAATAATGCCGGAATACTCGATAGGCATATTATAGCCGGCAAATTCGTGCATCTTGGCACCCAATGCAATATGTTTGTCGGTAAACGGAGTGGTTTTCATGATTTATGATTTATGAATTATGATTTATGGTTGATGAATCAAGCTTTTTGAGCAACAAGTTCCGCTATCTTCACGATCACCTTCATCGCCTTTTCCATATTCTGAACAGGCACGAATTCATAGCGACCGTGGAAATTCAATCCGCCGGCAAAGATATTGGGACAAGGCAAGCCCTTGAATGATAGCTGAGCCCCATCCGTACCACCACGAATAGGTTTCACATTCGGTTTCACTCCCACCGCTTCCATCGCTGCAAAAGCAGTATCGATAATATGCATCACAGGTTCTATCTTTTCACGCATATTATAATATTGGTCACGAAGTTCGAGCACCGCAATGTCTTCTCCGAATTCCGCATTTATTTTTCTCACCAGATGAGCCATTTCACGTTTGCGGCTTTCAAACCTCGAACGATCATGATCGCGGATTATATAAGAAAGAGTTGTCTGTTCCACATCTCCCTGAATGCCGATCAGATGATAGAACCCTTCATACCCTTCGGTATGCTCGGGCGTTTCATGACGTGGCAACATACTGATAAACTGATTGGCTATACGAATGGAGTTTATCATTTTATGTCTGGCATAGCCCGGATGCACGTTACGCCCTTTGAATATGATTTTGGCCGCCGCCGCATTGAAATTCTCAAATTCCAGCTCCCCTACTTCACCGCCGTCCATCGTATAGGCCCATTCACAACCGAATTTCTCCACATCGAATTTATGTGCACCTTCACCGATTTCCTCATCAGGATTGAAACCGATACGAATTTTACCATGTTTAATTTCCGGGTGCTCTTTGAGATAAGCCATTGCAGAAACAATTTCTGCGATACCGGCCTTATCATCGGCTCCCAACAACGTTTTTCCATTGGTAACTATCAAATCTTCCCCTTTGTGGTCAAGCAATTCCGGAAATTGTGCCGGACTCAGTACTACCCGCTCTTCAGCATCAAGCACGATCTCCGAACCGTTATAATTTTCCACGATGCGCGGTGTCACATCCTTGCCACTCATATCAGGACTCGTATCCATATGGGCAATAAAACCGATAGTGGGAATTTCCTTATCCGTATTTGCCGGAAGAGTGGCGAAAAGATAACCGTGTTCGTCCAATGTAATCTCTTCCAGACCTAAAGACTCCAGTTCCGATTTCAAATACTTGGCAAAAACCATTTGTCCCGGAGTACTGGGAGTAATCCGCGTTTCTTCACTTGATTGAGTATCAAAGCTTACATACCTCAAAAAACGTTCTACTAAAGCCATATTATTTACAATTTAAAAATTCACTATTTACAATTGACAATACATTTGCCGTAAAGGTAGAAAAAGAGCCGTGAATTGACAAGCAAATCCCGGCTCTTTTTCTATAAAATGCATTTCCACCCTATCAATGGTTTCTTTTTGATAGTACAGAATATTTTTTATGATCATGTACATTCGTCATATTCCAACTGTCTGCTGAAATTTTCAGAAGATACCCAACCTTCTTAGTTCAGAGAAGACCATCTATATCTCACTCTATCCCTCGATTTTTAATAAATAATGTATTTTAATAAAAGTATCTTTATCTTATATGCTTTTTTTACCGAAATTATGTTATTTTTGCTCGCAATTAAACAACACCATGAACAAAAACAACCTGAAGCATAAATACATATCAGTTTCCATTATTTTGTTATTTGCCTTTATATGCGGACTAAATTACAAACAATGGCATGTCACTAATAACATGACAACGAAACATCTCTCTCTTATCTATTCTACTGCTAAAGATGAAATTGGACATGGTAATATCGAAGAATGTTTGCAAAAAGAGTTCAAAAACCAAGGGATTAAGGTAATATTCGATAAATTCTATCTTGGTTGCTCTCATTCTAACCGAACAGAAGAAACCGGATGTATTGAAAAATACCTCGAATTGCTTAAAAATAAATCCATAGACCTTATTTTGCCCATAGGAGATCAGGCGACCGATGCTTTATTATCTACCCATCACCGACTATTATCCTCTATTCCCGTGGTAGCTTGCAATGTGCATTTCCCCAATGAAAAATTGATAGCGGAATATGATTTGCAGAAAGTGTATATATTACGTGATACTCCCGACTTAAAGCGCAATATGGATTTCATTAAAACACTACACCCTCATACCGGCTTAGAGATCTTTTATAATATAGATATGACTGCTATGGGACGTGAGTCTTTTGATATGCTCACCCACGTAGTTGAACGAAAAAACGTAAAGTTTTTAGGATATCAGAAAGAATTTACACAAGAGTCCGATTACGAGAAGCTATGGAAAATGATCGCGTACTTCAATTTAATACCCGGCATCACAAATGACAGTTTAGCAATGAACAAGCTGACTGTCAGCCTTTGTCCGTTCCGTTATATAAAAGGAGCCTCTTTGCTGATCATGCTCGAACGCTCGAGACGCATACAGGAAGACCAAGTCTTTTTACTGGATAAATTCGATAGGATGGCTATTCCGATGGTGAATGCCTTGAACATTCCTTCTTTCAGTTGTATTCGTGAAGGATTTAATGAAAAAGCCAAAATTGTAGGCGGATATATGGCCACGAAAGAGATCTCGGCAAAAGCGGCTGTCGACTTAAGTGTCCGTCTTCTGAATAAAGAGAAAACAGGCATGCCTAAAATAAGGGATCTGAACAAAGAATATGTGCTGGATTGGACTTATTTTTCCGAATATGCAGGGCATATGCACAATGTCCCCCAAAATGTCCGCATCATTAATTATCCGTTTTATGCCCATTACCAAAAGGAGCTTTATTTATTGGGGACATTGTTTGTCCTAACTTTCATTTTGATTTCCATTATTTTACTGCGCATGCACCGGCGTTCACTAATAGAACACAAAAATCTTCAAATGCTGGAAGAGGTTCAAAAGCGACTGAGTCTCTCTATGGATGGAGGACAAATCACGCTTTGGAATATTCAGGACGACATTATTGAGTTCGACGGCAATTACGGTTACCCAATGGGACTTGAACAACGAAAATTCACCAAGGATGATTTCCGGACATATATACATCCGGATGATATTCCGTTGCTGAGTTCGTTTTATGAGACGTTGCACCAATCTCCCAATATGCAAATACAACGTATTCGTTTCTGTTTCGATAAGGAGAAAGAAGACTACCAATGGTTTGAACTCCGATGCAGCAGCCTGAAAGATGCACAAGGAAAAATTATGATGGCGGGTATCATGCAGAATATCCAGAAACAGACAGAACACGAAGAACAACTCATATTGGCAAAGCAGATAGCAGAAAAAGCAGAACTAAAGCAATCGTTTCTCAATAATATGAGCCATGAGATCCGTACTCCACTAAATGCCATCGTGGGTTTCACGAATTTACTGGTAGGCGAAGAAGCCGACAAATTAGATCCGGAAGAAAAAGCAACCATGCTCGAGCTGGTGAATCATAATAACGATTTACTATTGAAGTTAGTCAATGACGTATTGGAAATGTCTCGCATGGATTCCGGTATCACCTTTTTCGAAATGGAAGAATGTAACTTGACAGAGGTAATAAAAGAGATCTATATGACCCACCAAGGACTGATACAGACCTCTTTAAATTTTTATCTTGAACTCGATGAAAGTGTTTCGTTACCTGTCAACACGGATCGTCTCCGCTTCACCCAAGTTATCTCCAATCTCTTGAATAATGCCAATAAGTTCACCAGCAAAGGGGAAATAACATTAGGATGTAAATTAGATAAGACCCATCATGAGGTACGCGTTTATGTAAAAGATACCGGCAAAGGTATCGATGAAAAAGAACTCCTCATGATTTTCGACCGCTTCTATAAAATTAATGAGTTCGAGCAGGGCAGCGGTTTAGGACTTTCCATCTGTAAAGTGATTATCGAACGGTTGGGAGGACGCATAGAAGTACAGTCGGAAGTAGATAAAGGCAGTTGTTTCACGGTAATTCTATCTTTGGCAAATGCGATATAGTCTGCATAATGGAGATTTTAAAAGAAAAAAAACAAACAATGAAAAGCAAAATGAAATCCTGGCAGGAATGGTTGTTATTTAGCAGCGTAATGATTTTGGTCTTTATGCTTGGAATAGGCATCTCATCCTTACTGGAGTCCAGAAAAGAAATAGCAACCATCACTTACACTCAGAAAGTAAAGATAACCGGCGTAGAAGCACGTAGCCCTCTTTTCAGCAAAAGCTATCCCCGCGAATACCAGACGTGGGCAGATACGGTAACGACTCATTCCCTGAGCGATTTCCGAAGAGATTTTTCCGTAGATATTTTAGCACAACGTCCCGAGATGGTGGTATTATGGGCCGGTTACACCTTTTCAAAAGATTATTCCACTCCGCGCGGACATATGTATGCACTGAATGATGCCATCCATTCTCTCCGTACCGGTGCGCCCATGAAAGCGGCTGACGGTCCGCAACCCTCTTCGTGCTGGGCATGCAAAAGCCCGGATGTCCCCCGATTGATGCAAACGATCGGTGTAGATTCTTTCTACCGTCAAAAATGGGCGGCATTGGGTAGTGAGATAGTAAACCCTGTGGGGTGTGCAGATTGTCATGAACCGGAAAACATGAATCTGCATATCAGCCGTCCGGCACTTATTGAAGCGTTCAGTCGTCAAGGCAAGGATGTAAACAAAGCTTCTCCACAGGAAATGCGCTCATTGGTATGCGCCCAATGCCATGCGGAATATTATTTCCAAGGAGATGAAAAACGGCTGACCTTTCCTTGGGATAAAGGTCTCACGGTAGAAAATATAGAAAAATATTACGATGAAGCTGATTTTACCGACTACATTCATAAGTTGAGCCGTGCCCTTATATTGAAAGCCCAGCACCCCGATTATGAAATATTCCGCATGGGTATCCATGCTCAGCGTGGGGTATCATGCGCCGATTGCCATATGCCATATGACGAAGAAGGGGGTATAAAGTATAGTGACCATCATATCCAAAATCCACTGGCAGTGGTGGAACGTACTTGCCAAACTTGCCACCGCGACAATAAGGAAACACTTCGTCATAACGTATATGAACGACAGCAGAAAGCTGATGAACTGCGCAATCTATTGGAAAAGGAATTGACTACAGCGCATATCGAAGCCAAGTTTGCCTGGGACAAAGGAGCTACCGAAAACGAAATGCAAGAAGCATTGACATATATTCGCCAGGCACAATGGAGATGGGATTTCGGGGTTTCTTCTCATGGCGCTTCTTTCCATGCTCCACAAGAGACCATGCGGATCTTAGGGCATGGGCTGGACAAAGCATACAAGGCACGCATGGCTATCGCCAAAGTTCTGATACGGCATGGATATTCCGATGATGTGCCGTTACCGGATATTTCCACCAAACAAAAAGCCCAGCAATATATCGGTTTGGACATTTCTACCGAAAAGGCAGCCAAAGAAAAATTCTTGAAAGAGGTGATCCCGATGTGGATACAGGAGGCGAAAGAGAATAAACGCATTGCAGGTATATAACCCGCTTTTACAATTCGATCTTATATCTTATATTAAGAAGTGCATGCTTCTACAACCCTCTGTAGAAAACATGCACTTTTCAATCTATATTTTAATTTCCAAATTCCTAAAAATGGCTGCTACCATCAAAACAATGGGTACAAACCTGACATTTGGGTAAACCGATAGCCTCTATCAAAGTTTCCAGTGTATTGAACTTCAATGAAGAAAGCCCGAAACGCTCGGCAATGACACTCACCATCTTCTCGTATTCCGGCGAACCGGTAGTGGCATATTTCTCAAGATTCTTGTTCTCGTCTCCTTCAAGTTCTTTAATAATGCGCCGGGTAATTAACTCAAGTGCATTTTTAGAAGCAGTAAAACCGACAAAAGGACAAGCATAAATCAACGGAGGGCAAGCAATGCGCATGTGTACTTCTTTCGCTCCATAATCGTAAAGTACTTTCACATTATCACGCAATTGAGTTCCACGTACAATGGAGTCGTCACAAAACAACAGACGTTTACCATTGAGCATGGCACGATTCGGTATCAGCTTCATCTTTGCCACAAGCGAACGCATCTCCTGATTACTCGGAGTAAAGCTACGCGGCCAGGTAGGTGTATATTTGGAAATAGCCCGATGATACGGCACTCCTTTCCCCTCTGCATATCCCAATGCCATACCGACACCCGAATCGGGAATACCACATGCACAATCCACCTCGAACTCATCTTTCTGTCCCATCTTCAAACCACTGGTGAAACGGACTTCTTCCACATTACGTCCTTCATAACAAGAGGTAGGAAAACCATAGTATACCCACAGGAAAGAACAGATCTGCATTCCTTCGTCCGGCTTACGCAACTGTGTGATTCCATCGGCACGCAAATGCACTATTTCACCCGGTCCCAAATACCTTTCTATCTCATAATCCAGATTCGGAAAACTACTTGACTCACTGGTAGCAGCATACGCTCCCTCTTTTTTGCCTATCACCACCGGCGTACGCCCCCACCGGTCGCGTGCAGCAATGATACCGTCTTCTGTAAGCAGAAGCATGGAGCAAGAACCTTTGATATGCTTATACACATTCTCGATACCTTCTACAAAGGTTTTTCCTTGAATGATAAGTAAAGCGATCAGCTCTGTTTGATTGGTACTGCTGGAACTCAGTTCAGCGAAATGCATATTTTTGGAGAGTAGTTCGTCTTCTAATTCTTGAAGGTTGACGATTTTTGCGACTGTAACGATGGCGAAGCGCCCGAGATGAGAATTGATAACGATAGGTTGTGCGTCTGTGTCGCTGATGATACCGATCCCGGCATTGCCTTTGAATTTATCCAGATCGGATTCAAACTTGGTACGGAAATATGAACTTTCCAGATTGTGAATGGAACGGATAAACCCTTGCTCTTTACTATAGGTCGCAAGACCGCCCCGTTTTGTCCCCAAATGTGAATTATAATCTGTGCCGTAGAACAAATCGGTCACACAAGCCCTTTGTGAGACTGTTCCGAAAAAACCTCCCATATAAGATTCTTTTTAATTAGTGTTAGTTTTGAAAAAGATTGTGCAAAAGTACAAAAAAGAATCTGACCGGAAAAGAAATTATGAATAATGTGCCTATTGAATAATTTGCCAATATTAATAATTTGCCAATGTGTCAATGTGCCAATATGCCAATTAAAAGAATGTACTCATTAATAATGTGTCAATGTGCCAATGCATTAATGCCAATGTGCCAATCAACCGGCAAAATGAGAGCGCAGCTAATTGGCACATTGGCATATTGACACATTGGCAAATTATTTAAATTTCTTCATTTTCTTATCTGCCGGAGTAGCTTCGATAATGCTCATTGCAAAACCACCGCTACGGGCAAGTTTAGTAGAAATCTTTGTTTTGTTGGTTACCAATCCTTTTTTTATCTGGTAGGAAGTAGGATTGGATTCATAATCGGCATCTTTTCCATCGGCATAAAGAGTGGCTACATATTGTTTCCCCGGATCCAAAAAGTCTAACGTGAAAGTTGCTGTACGGGCATTTTCATCGGTAATGCCCCCCACAAACCAATTATTAGTGCCTTTCGCCTTACGGGCTACGGTAATGTAATCTCCCGGTTCGGCTTCCAGATATTTGCTATCGTCCCAGTCCACTGCCACGTCTTTGATAAACTGGAAGGCATCCATGTGACGTTCATAGCTTTCGGGAAGATCGGCTGCCATCTGGAGCGGACTGTACAACGTCAGATAAAGAGCCAACTGTTTAGCCAGCGTAGTATGTACAAAGCTATGCTCTCCCGTCAGAAAAGAGAGTTGCGTATCGAAGATACCCGGAGTGTAGTCCATCGGGCCGCCAATCTGTCGGGTAAAAGGAAGCAGTGTGGTATGGAAAGGTTTGCTGCCGCCAAATGCTTCGTATTCGGTACCACGGGCAGATTCATTACCGATAAGATTCGGATAAGTACGGCACAGTCCGGTAGGCCGAACGGCTTCATGGGCATTTACACAAATCTTATAATCGGCGGCTTTGGTCACTGCATAGAGATAGTGATTGTTCATCCACTGTCCGTAATGATGTTCACCACGTGGGATGATATTACCCACATAACCACTCTTCACTGCATTATATCCATTGTCCACCATGAACTGATAAGCCTTGTCCATATGGCGTTCGTAATTACGTACGGAAGCAGAAGTTTCGTGGTGCATCATCAACTTCACACCTTTGCTGGCAGCATAGGCATTCAGCATCTTCACATCAAAATCGGGATACGGAGTCACAAAATCGAATACATAATCTTTTGATTGGCCGAACCAGTCTTCCCAACCTTCGTTCCAGCCTTCTACCAATACCTGGTCGAATCCGTGCTCGGCTGCAAAGTCAATATAGCGTTTCACATTTTCGTTGTTGGCACCGTGCTTGCCGTTAGGTTTCGTTTTTGAATAATCCGTTTCGCCTAATTTTACGGAAGGTACATCATCCGTGTAAGCCCAACTGCTTTTTCCGGTAATCATTTCCCACCATACACCTACGTATTTCACCGGTTTAATCCAAGAAACATCTTCATATGCACAGGGTTCATTCAGATTAAGGGTCAATTTGGAAGCAAGGATGTCGCGGGCATCATCACTTACAATCACCGTACGCCACGGAGATTTGCAAGGAGCCTGCATATATCCTTTATCTCCCACAGCATCAGGAGTCAGCCATGATTCGAATACGAGATTCTTGTCGTCCAGATTCAAGTGCATACAAGAGTAATCTACCAAAGCGGCTTCATGCAGGTTGATGTAAAGACCATCGGCCGTTTTCATCTGCAAAGAGGTCTGTACGCCTGTCGGTGAAAAGGAGGTCTGTGAAGCATTGCCGGTAATAGCGCCTTTCATCAATCCGCGAATCTCCGAAAGCTTGGATTCTGTATAGTCATATTCTTGCGTGTCATAGTCACCGGGAATCCAGAAAGCTGTATGATCACCCGTCATGGCAAACTGCGAATGTTCTTCCTTGATCACGAAATAATTCAGATTCTTCTGCAATGGAAATTCGTAACGGAATCCCAAACCATCATCGTACAAACGGAAACGGATAACGATGTTGCGTTCCTGCGCTTTCTGATCCAGCGTCACAGCTAACTCATTGTAGTGATTGCGAATGGATTTCACCTCTCCCCAAACCGGTTCCCAAGTTTCATCGAAAGTGCCGGTTTTCACGTCGGCCAGTGTAAATCCGCTCATCAGTCCGGGATCATTCTTTAACTCCAATCCAAGCTTGGACGGTTTGATTACCTCCTTATTCTTATAAGAAAGTTCGTACACCGGTTCGCCTTGCGCGTTTACCGTAAAACTAAGTTTCAAAAGCCCGTTAGGAGAAGTAATACTTTCGGCCATAGTTGCTGTACTTATTAATAATAAGGAAAGCAGCAAGAAAGCCATTTTAGTGGTTAGTGTTTTCATGTGATTCATGATATGAATTTAATAAATTAATAATCGTATGGCAAAGATAAGCAGGAAACATTCAGGTTCGTTCCGCATATAAACGGAATATAAAAGAAATATCTGAAAACGTTTGCATAAACTTCTTACTATTAATAAGATAATAGAGAATAAAAAAGAGTGAAATATAAATCGAATAACAGGAAAATTTAATGATAACAGGAAAATAGCGGCGAATTTACATTAAATAAACAAGCATATAAATGTTTATATTTCGGATACAAGAAACAGGAAGGAAAGAAATAAAAGCACAATTTACACATCAAAAATAAGAGACATTTCCATCATCAGACAATCATTTGAATATCAATACATTAAACAAACCATTATTTCCCACTACGAGAATCGACCCGTTCCCCGTAGAGAAACACATCGAGTCTCGTAGAGGAACGAACCTTTTCTCGGTGAGGAACCGACCGGATATTTATATAATATGACAAACACTTTAAGGACAGAAATAAAAGCATGTATACACTGTAACAAAATAAGAAATAAGGAAAGAGACATACACTTTACTTCAATTCTGTTTTAATAAAGGAATTCGACTAACATAATTTTCAGACATCCAAAGGAATGATTGAAGTCGTTTGATTGACAAGCCACAAAAACCTCTTTTTTTTGCGAAATACAATCATTCCAGCACACCGATTTTCATAATTTCCTCTTCGAAGTTTTCCCGGTTGATAGCCTTGTTTTTTACTTTGTTCCGATAGGTATAAATCGTATTGATGGAATAATGAAGAAAGTTAGCAATTTTAGAACTGTCGTCAATGCCCAAACGAATAATTGCAAAAATTCTCAGTTCGGTATTCAACAGTTCACCCGGCTTCATTATAAAACGTTCTTCCGGTTGCAACAATCGATTGAACTCTGTTACAAAATCAGGATACAGGTGCAGGAAAGCATTGTCGAAGTTGGCATAAAATTCCTTTTGTTCCATTCCGGCAAACTGTGAAGATTTTGTTAGTTTAAGCAATTCCTCTGTTTGTCCGGCAGTGATTTTACGATTTACCGTACGACGAAAATTATCCAGTTTTTCAATATAAAGGGAGCAAAGATTAAGGAAATGTCCGATATATTCTTCCTTTATGTGATTGGCCTGCCGCAAATGACGCCGGGCAACAGAAAGTTTCTTCACCTGCTTGTATATCAGAACGACCGATATAATCAGGAAAACGGAAAGCAGGCTGACTATGATCAGAAAAAGAACCAATTGCCGACGCTGGCGCTCTATCTGCAACTTATAGGCAGCATCTATCACAGGAAGCATACCCGAAATCTCGATGGTACGTAAACGCGCGTTACAGAAAATGGCATCTTCGAGCGAACGCTTGATATAATGATAAGCACGGGTTATATCCCCTTGCCCGTAAAGAACAAAAGCCAGACTGGGCAAGGCGGCATTCTCCTTAACCGATGCCTTTATATCCGAAATGGTGGAGAGTATCAGATACTTCTCATACTCTTCCGGACGACCCTCGTCCCGATACAACTGTGCCAACGAAAAAGCCGCACGGGCAAAAACATTCGATTCCTCCGGCTGACTATGTACCAATTCCTGAAATATTTTTTTAGCCTGCATGTACTGACGGGTAGCGACAAAGCGTTCGGCTTCATAAAGACGGTACTCGGGTAAAGCAGGCGAAAGAACGGTCAATAGCGAATCCCTGTATTTATTTTGGAGTGCTGCATACTTTGCAACATAGGCGCTATCGTGAGAATAACTGGCCAGAAAAGAATTCAACTGCCGCCCGCAATTATAAAAAGCCGGTAACAAGCTATCAGGAAGCGTGGTACGATTGATGCCGTGCAACCTGTCCCAAGCCTCTTTATACATTCCGGAAACAGACAAGACAGATACCTGGCAAAGCCGGATCTCATCCGCCCAAGAGACATTATGCAAAGAATCGGCTATCAACAAACTACGGTCGAAATACGCCATGGCCGAATCCGATACAAAAAGTTCATACTCCGTCCCTAACCTCTTATTGAGACGGAATTTTTGTTGCAAAGTCAACGACGGCCGGGCCAGTAGCCGTTTCAAACTATCGATACGGCCTTCTTTCTGTTTCATATATATCTGTTGCTGGCCCAACACCTTGTCCAACCGGACGAGAATGGTATCCGTTCCCTTACCGGCACACACGGAAAGAACGCCCCAAAAGAGTGATATCATTACAACAACCAATCGTCTCATAGCCTGTTTTTTCGCATAAGCGTTCAAAAGTACAAAATTTATCCCAAAATATCCCCTCCTTTGCCATATGAAATGCAGGAAACCCTTCAACATCCTACAAATAAATTTGTTTTCGCTTTCGGTTTGTTGTACTTTTGCCTGAACTTGTATGCATAAAAAATGAAAGAAGCAATTTACATATTCATTGGAGGCGGTGCCGGAAGCGTACTCCGCTATCTGGCGCAAATAGGACTCAACGAACGGATGTCCGGCATCGGATTCCCGTTTTCATGGGGGACGTTTGCCGTAAACATCATCGGGAGTTTCTTCATCGGCCTGTTCTATTCCGTATCCGAACGCTGGAACCTGCCTATGGAAATGAGACTCTTTCTCACAACAGGCCTATGCGGGGGCTTTACCACATTTTCCACTTTCTCCAATGACGGGCTAAGCCTGCTGAAAGGAGAGTTTTACGGCACCTTCCTGCTCTATTTTTTCCTAAGTGTTGTTTTGGGATTAATAGCCGTACTGGCCGGTGGATTCACCGGGAAATTATTAGGATAACTTAAAAAAAGAGATAGAGAGAATGAGAACGACTAAAACTGCCAAAGCGTCCATTATACGCATCGCACCTCCCATTGTGGAAGAACCATCCGAAAGTCTCGAACCATTGAAAGAACTCTTCGAAAAAGAAGAAACCGCATACCGGCTTTCCTTCACCAAAAGTATGGAAACGGGAATCTACGCTTCCTACCGGAGTATCAAAGAGTGTGCTTTCAGTAACATCACTTTTATTGATTCCGCTTTCAAATCGGCCCAAATATCCGATGTTGTTTTCCGGCAATGCGATTTCTCCAACATCTCTTTCGCCGGAAGTTCCTTCTACCGGGTAGAGTTCATCGACTGCAAATTGATGGGAACCAATTTCGGAGAGTCTACATTCAATCATGTACGGATGATAAATTGCAACAGCCGGTACATCAACCTCGCCATGAGCAAAACGAACCAGATGCAATTTAGCCGGTGCGACTTACAGAACGGCAGCCTTAACGACTGCCGCTTACAAGCGACCGCATTCGAACACTGTTCGCTGATACAAGCAGACTTCTCGCATACGCGTCTGCGGAACATAGACTTGCGTACTTCGCGTATCAATGGCCTGCAAATCAATATTTCCGACCTGCAAGGCGCAATCGTCAGTTCCATACAGGCAATGGAGTTACTTCCATTGTTGGGAGTAGTCATCAATGACGACTTCCAACAGTAAATAATTTCCCCAAACATTAGTGAACAAACAGGCGTACCTGTTGCCCAATTTCAAAATTTATCAGTTTATAACTTTCATTATAACACCGGGAAACGAACCAATTCCCTCCTTTCATTGTTATTTAAATACTAACTAATAGGGAACAAAACAGGGCAGAATTACCTATTCATAGTGATTCCCCACTTCCCGGATAGTGAGTACATTTGCAAGTATCTAAAATATAAGAGAAACAATGAAAATAGAAAAAATTATCGGACGTGAAATCCTCGACTCCAGAGGTAACCCCACAGTGGAAGTAGACGTAGTATTGGAATCAGGTATCATGGGACGTGCATCCGTTCCATCAGGTGCGTCAACCGGTGAACACGAAGCACTGGAATTGCGTGACGGTGACAAAAAACGTTACGGTGGAAAAGGTGTACTGAAAGCCGTAGAAAACGTAAACAATATTATCGCCCCGCATCTTATCGGCATGTCTTCTCTCGACCAGATGGGTATCGACCATGCCATGCTGGCACTGGACGGAACAAAAACCAAATCGAATCTGGGCGCTAATGCCATCCTCGGCGTATCACTTGCCGTAGCCAAAGCGGCAGCCAGCTATCTCAATATTCCTCTTTACAGATATATCGGTGGAACCAATACTTATGTATTGCCTGTTCCGATGATGAATATTATCAATGGCGGTTCACACAGTGACGCCCCGATCGCTTTTCAGGAATTTATGATCCGCCCTGTAGGTGCAAATTCATTCAAAGAAGGATTGCGCATGGGTGCAGAAGTATTCCACGCATTGAAGAAAGTATTAAAAGATCGCGGACTTAGTACTGCCGTAGGTGATGAAGGCGGTTTCGCTCCCAACCTCGAAGGTACCGAAGATGCACTGAATTCGATCATTGCCGCCATCAAAGCTGCCGGATACGAACCGGGTAAAGATGTAATGATTGCCATGGACTGTGCTTCTTCCGAATTCTACCACGACGGCATCTACGATTATACCAAGTTCGAAGGGGACAAAGGTAAAAAACGTACAGCCGACGAACAGATAGACTATTTGGAGAAACTGATCAACGAATACCCGATCGATTCTATCGAAGACGGTATGAGCGAAAATGACTGGGAAGGTTGGAGAAAACTGACCGAACGTATCGGTAGCCGCTGCCAGTTAGTAGGTGACGACTTGTTCGTAACCAATGTAGACTTCTTGGCTATGGGTATCGAAAAAGGTTGTGCCAACTCTATCCTGATCAAAGTAAACCAAATCGGTTCATTGACAGAAACATTGAATGCCATCGAAATGGCTCATCGTCATGGTTACACTACCGTAACTTCCCACCGTTCCGGTGAAACGGAAGATGCAACGATTGCAGACATTGCCGTAGCAACCAACAGTGGACAGATCAAAACCGGTTCATTGAGCCGTTCAGACCGTATGGCCAAATACAACCAACTTCTCCGTATTGAAGAAGAACTGGGCGACCGTGCCGTATACGGATACAAACGTTTGAAATAATTAAAACTGTTTGATAGATAATAAAGAGAGGTTTAGCTTTAGGAATATATTCCGGCTAAACCTCTCTTTTTATATTAAGAAGATAAAAATCTTCGTTTGATTACGAAAACGATACTTTATCAATCATCTTCCGGCCTACTCCATCACAATCTTATAAGTTTTCTGTTTTCCCGGAACCCCCGTTTCTATCCGGATCAGAACAACTTTCTCATTCAACGGACTCAAATCGAAATAGTTTCTACCTCCGGCAATCCCGTTTATTTTCTGCAATAGGGTTCCTCCCAATGTATAAAATGCCGCTTTCAAGCAATCCTCAGTTTCAACAACCACACGCTTGGCCTGTTTGTCGTAATAGCAACGGACAGAAGCATCATCTACTTTCTCTAAAGAAGTAATCTGATCCCAGTCTCCTTGCTGAAATCCGGAACTCATAGACTCATTGCAAACCACAATCGTCTCTCCCATCGAACTTTGTGCCCGTTCTTCCTGACTAGGTTGGCTCAATCATCGTAGTAAACAAAAAAAAGCACCCCGGCAGATACCGAGATGCTTTCTTTAATTTTGAGCCTCTTGTCGGATTCGAACCAACGACCCCGAGATTACAAATCACGTGCTCTGGCCAACTGAGCTAAAGAGGCGATTACTCAAAAAATGCAACCGTCACGTTCTAACGCGAGCGAAACGGCTGCAAATTTAGTTATTTATTTCTTTTCCGCAAAACATTTGCGAACTTTTTATTTACTACGTTGTTTTTCCTTGTATTTCACCAGTTGTTTTTCAAGCGCTTCTATGCAAACATCTACAGATTCCTCAAACGTATTACAGATTTTACTTGCATAAAACTCCCCATTCGGAACAAGCACTTTCACCCCTGCTTCCTTATTTTCAGCAGTCTCCGGCTTAGTTACCTTTAATGACACCTCTACTTTCTTTATATCTTCGTAATATTTCTCCAACTTAGACACTTTCTTCTGAATGAAAGCCTGCAATTGCTCTGTTGCATCAAAGTGAATCGATTGAATTCTAATTTCCATACTTACCTCCTTTTTTAAGCTCGTGGATGAGCCTGTTTATACACTTTTTTAAGTTCTTCAAACGTAGTGTGCGTATAAATCTCAGTAGTCGCCAAACTACTATGACCCAGAAGTTCTTTTACAGCCCCCAATTCCGCCTCATTATTCAGCATCGTTGTAGCAAAAGTATGCCTCAACACATGAGGACTTCGCTTCTTAAGCGTCACTACCTTCGAAAGGTTCCGTTTCACTAAATTATAGACCAGATTTTTATAAAGTCGCTCACCATTCTTTCTAACAAAAAAAGCGCCTCCGCTCTCTAAAACCTGCTCATTTCTTACATTGACATATTCCAACATGCCCTCTTTCAGTTCATCACCAAAAGGAATCAACCGCTGTTTGTTTCTTTTTCCCGTCACTTTCAAAAGAGAAGCAGAGAAATCAACATCTTTATCATCCAATCCAATTAATTCAGAAAGCCTTATACCGGTGGCATAAAACATTTCTATAATCAGATGATCCCGGCAACCCTCAAACCCTTCACCAAAATCCGTATCATCCAACAATCTATTCATTTCATTCTCTTTCAAAAAAGAAGGAAGTGGCTTTTTATTCTTCGGTCCTGTTATTTTTCGTAACGGATCCACAAGAACCACTTTTTTTTTCAAAAGGAATTTATAAAACGACCGGAGCGAACTCAGCTTACGATTCACAGAAGTCGAAGCATACCCCTTATCCATCAACGAAACAATCCATTCACGAATAAGTTCAGGCGTCACTTCTGCCGGATTGAAGTCTCCAATCTCTTCTTGTGCAAATTCCCGTGCAAATTCCCGTAATTGAGAAATATCCTCTCCGTAAGCTAAAACTGTTTTTTCAGAATAGTTCCGCTCATACCGAAGATAATCAAGAAAAGAATCTGTCAACATAACATCGCTACGTCTATAATTTTGCAACGAATGTATGAAAAGAATTCAATAATTCAAAGGAAATTACGAATTATTAATCTTCTACTTGCTGAAGTTTCTGAACATAAACTGCACGTTCTTTCTTAAGTCTTTTAGTTACAGACGGTTTATCAAACTGCTGTCTGCTTCTAAGTTCTTTTACGATACCAGTCTTTTCAAATTTTCTCTTCAAAGGAAATTACGAATTATTAATCTTCTACTTGCTGAAGTTGTTGTACGTAAACTGCACGTTCTTTCTTAAGTCTTTTAACTACAGACGGTTTATCAAACTGCTGTCTGCTTCTTAATTCCTTAACGATACCAGTTTTCTCAAATTTTCTTTTAAACTTCTTCAGCGCTTTTTCAATGTTTTCGCCTTCTTTTACAGGTACTACAATCATTTTGTTACTATTAAATATGTTATGGTTTAAAATTTCCGCAGTCAAATTGCGCCGCAAAATTACACATACTTTCTTTATTCACAAAACTTTCAGCAATTATTTCTCAAAATCAGTGTATAAGAACACTCTCACAAGCTATTTTCGCAGAAAAGTAGTATCTTTGAAAAAACTTATAATACCTTTTATATATATGCAACAAACGATTAAAGAACGAATACGTGCACTACGGATGATGCTTAAATCCGAAGCAATTAGTGCTTTCATCATCCCCAGTACCGACCCTCATTTAAGTGAATACGTAGCCTCCTACTGGAAAACCCGAGAATGGATTTCCGGATTTACAGGTTCTGCCGGAACCATTGTCATACTAAAAGATAAAGCCGGTTTGTGGACAGATTCCCGTTATTTTTTGCAAGCAGCCCAGCAACTGGAAGGAACAGACATCACTTTATACAAAGAGATGTTGCCGGAGACGCCGACAATCATCGAATTTATATGCCAAAATCTGCTCCCTGGGGAAACTGTAGGTATCGACGGCAAGATGTTTTCTGCCAACCAAGTAGAACAAATGAAACAAAAACTGGAAACGGCCAATGTCCATCTGAAAGATTATGGAGATTTACCAGGAAAAATATGGAATAACCGGCCGGATATGCCCGATGCACCAGCCTTCATATACGATCTCAAATATGCAGGAAAAAGTTGTGAAGAAAAAATAGCTTCCATACGTACAGAAATACAAAAGCAAGGAACCGACGGACTTTTTATTTCCGCCTTGGACGAAATAGCTTGGACTCTTAATCTGCGAGGAAGCGACGTACATTGCAATCCAGTTATAATCAGCTATTTGCTGATCACTCAAAATAATATAACTTTCTTTGTCTCTCCGCAAAAGATCACTGAAGAGATAAAAAACTATTTAGAAGAGCAACAAGTAAGTATACAACCTTACAGTGAAACAGAGGATTATTTAAGAAAACTAAATATCAAAAGCATATCACTCAATCCGAATCAAACAAACTATGCAATCTATTCTGCAATAAATCCCGCCTGCAGAATTAATCATTGTAATTCTCCCATAACTTTATTGAAAGCAATCCGCAATGAACAAGAAATAGCCGGCATCCATGCAGCTATGCGACGAGACGGCATAGCCTTGGTACGATTTCTTAAGTGGCTGGAAGAAGCAGTCGTTTCAGAGAAAGAAACCGAACTCAGCATAGACCAAAAACTACATGAATATCGGGCTGCTCAAACGCTATATATGGGAGAAAGCTTCGATACAATTGCCGGATACAGGGAACATGCCGCTATTGTACACTACTCCGCAACACCAGATACCAACGCTATTTTATATCCGAAAGGTTTTCTACTCATAGACTCGGGAGCACAATATTTAGACGGTACCACAGATATTACACGTACCATTGCTTTAGGAGAACTAACAGAGGAAGAGAAAACAGACTATACCTTAATACTAAAAGGTCACATAGCCTTAGCCATGGCTAAGTTTCCGGCAGGAACCCGCGGGAGCCAGCTCGATGTATTGGCAAGAATGCCGATATGGCAATATAAAATGAACTTTCTACATGGCACCGGTCACGGTGTAGGACATTTTTTAAGCGTACACGAAGGGCCTCAGAGTATCCGCATGAACGAAAATCCGGTCGTTCTTCAACCCGGCATGGTAACATCCAATGAACCCGGTGTATACAAAGCCGGGAAACATGGCATTCGGACTGAGAACCTGACTTTGGTACGTCGTGCAGGAGAAGGGATGTTCGGTGATTATCTGGAATTCGAGACAATCACACTCTGTCCTATATGTAAAAAAGGAATTATCAAAAAGATGCTCACAGAAGAAGAAGTGACATGGTTAAACACTTATCATCAAAATGTATATGACCAATTAGCACCGGACTTAAACGAAGAAGAAAAAATGTGGTTGAAAGAAGCCACTGCAGCAATCTAATAAAAATCAAAAGAATATGGCTTTAATAAAATCAGTAAGAGGATTCACTCCCGAAATCGGAGAGAATTGCTTCCTCGCCGACAATGCGGTTATTATCGGTGATGTAAAAACAGGACGTGATTGTAGTATCTGGTTCAGTACCGTATTACGTGGAGATGTTAACTCAATCCGTATCGGTAATGGGGTCAATATACAGGATGGCAGCGTACTCCATACACTATATGAGAAATCCACCATCGAGATAGGGGACCATGTATCCGTCGGACATAATGTTACCATTCACGGAGCCTGTATAAAAGATTATGCGCTAATAGGCATGGGCTCCACTCTACTCGATCACGCAGTCATCGGAGAAGGTGCCATCGTAGCAGCAGGTTCGTTAGTTTTAAGCAATACCGTTATCGAACCGGGAAGTATTTGGGGAGGTGTGCCGGCCAAATTCATTAAAAAAGTAGATCCGGAACAAGCCAAAGAGCTAAACCAAAAAATAGCCCATAATTATCTAATGTATTCTTCCTGGTATAAAGAAGAAAAATAAGCCCCCAAAGTGCCTAAATGCTTATAAAAGAAATCACCCACGCCGCAAACAAATTTGCAGCGTGGGTAATTTCGTTGAAAGAGAATTTTAGACATCTCTTTTTATAAACAGTTCTTAAAAGTTTATCATATGCAATATTCTCTCTGTTGCCCCGGCATTACTGGTGACATAATATCCGGCATTAGCTCCGGTTTCGCTCAAGAAAGCTTTATCAGAGAATAACCTGTCGAGCAATGCTTCCAACTCTTCATAGTTTTTAATTGAATATGCACCCTTTGCTTCAAGAAGTTGAACAGCCTCCATAAATTTCTGGTATTTAGGTCCGAATATTACCGGAATACCATAAACGGCAGCCTCCAATGTATTGTGAATACCAACTCCAAAACCACCGCCAATGTAAGCAATTTCACCGTAACGATAAATAGACGACAACAAACCATAACAATCGATTATGAGACAATCGGCTTTCAACACATTTTTTTCGTCAGCGCGTGTATATCGCACATAAGGTCTCTTCAATTTTCCTATAATCTCTACCAAATGATTTTCATCGATCACATGCGGAGCAATAATAAGTTTCATTTCCGGATGGGTATTGAAATACTCCAAAAATAAATCTTCATCCGGCCCCCATGAGCTTCCAGCAACAAACGTTGGTGAATGAGCCTTAAATTTCTCCACCAAAGGCAAATATTTGGCTTCTTCCCTAATCTGCAACACCCGATCGAAACGAGTATCACCAACCACCGTCACACGTGTAATTCCGATTTTTGACAGATACCGTTTAGAAGTCTCGTTCTGTACAAACAGATGATCAAAGTCTTTCAAAACATCACGATATGCGCCTCCATACCATTTAAAAAATATCTGCTCCCGGCGAAATATAGAAGAAACGCTATACACAGGAATACGGCGTCTATGCATTTCATCCAGATAATTTTTCCAGAATTCATACTTGATAAAGAAAGCCATACAAGGATTGATGATATCCAAGAACTTCTTCACATTGCGCGGCTTATCAAACGGCAGATAACAGACAATATCCGCCCCCCGGTAATTTTTGCGCACTTCATATCCCGATGGAGAAAAGAATGTCAACAATATCTTATAATCCGGATATTTCTCCCTTATCTTCTCAATCAACGGTCTGCCCTGCTCAAATTCACCTAAAGAAGCAGCATGAAACCATATATAGCGAACATCTTTCTCCACCTGTTGACGAAGAAGTTCGTATACCACCCAATGCCCTTTCATCATCTTCCGGGGCTTCCGGCTAAAGGGGGCGGCCAAATGTATCACAATGTCATAAAGGACTATTGCCAGATTGTAGAGCATATCGTTTTTATTACTTCAAAATCTCTACGGCACGCTTTATACGAGCCAATGTTTCTTCTTTACCCAACACCCATGAAATATCAAACATGTGCGGCCCTTTCCCTTCTCCTACCAATGTCAAACGAAATGCATTCATGATATTACCTGTATGGTAACCTTTTTCTGCAATCCAATCCATCACTATCTTCTCTTGACCTTCAATACTGAAATCTTCGATACCTGCCAATACCTCCGCCAATTCAGTCATACACTTGGCAGAATCCTCTTTCCAGCGTTTCTTCACCGTCTTCTCATCATATTCTACAGGAGCAACAAAGAAAAAGCTGCAAACATCCCACAATTCGCGAACAAAGCTGACCCGGTCTTTCATCATTCCCATCACAGTCACGACTTTTTCGAAAGGCACCTCTATCCCATGTTCTTTCAAGACAGGCACAAAAAGCTCGGCAATTTCTTCATTCGATTTCTGTTGAATATATTGATGATTGAACCAAATTCCTTTTTTATAGTCGAACTTGGCTCCCGACTTACTACAACGATGCAAATCGAAGAGCCCGATCAATTCATCCATTGACATCACTTCCTGATCATTTCCCGGATTCCATCCCAGCAAAGCAAGGAAATTGATAACAGCTTCAGGAAGATAACCCGATTCACGATAGCCTGACGACACCTCACCCGTTTTAGGATCATGCCACTCCAACGGGAATACCGGGAATCCCAAACGATCACCGTCACGCTTGCTCAACTTACCGTTTCCTTCCGGCTTCAACAGTAAAGGCAGATGTGCAAAAGCAGGCATCGTATCCTCCCAACCAAAAGCCCGGTAGAGCAACACATGCAAAGGTGCCGAAGGCAACCATTCTTCCCCACGAATCACATGGGAAACCTCCATCAAATGGTCATCCACTATATTTGCAAGATGGTAAGTAGGTAATTCATCAGCCGATTTGTAAAGCACCTTATCATCTAAAATAGAAGAATTTATAATCACCTCACCGCGAATCAGATCATCGACATGCACATCTTCATTGGGCTCTATTTTAAAACGAACCACATATTGTTTGCCTTCAGCAATTAACGCATCCACTTCTTCTTTCGAAAGGGTCAGCGAATTACGCATCATACCACGCGTGGAAGCATCATATTGAAAATTTGCAATCTCAGCACGTTTAGCATCCAACTCTTCGGGAGTATCAAAAGCAATATAAGCCTTGCCGTTATCCAATAATACTTTCACATACTTCTTGTATATTTCACGGCGTTCAGACTGGCGATACGGGCCATACTCTCCTCCAAAGCTCACCCCCTCATCAAAATGAATTCCCAGCCATTTAAAAGACTCGAGGATATATTCTTCAGCTCCCGGAACGAAACGGTTCGAATCAGTATCTTCAATACGGAAAATCATATCGCCTCCGTGCTGACGAGCAAAGAGATAATTATACAAAGCTGTACGCACACCACCGATGTGCAATGCCCCTGTCGGGCTCGGAGCAAAGCGAACTCTTACTTTTCTTTCTGCCATAATTTGGGTTAGTATAGGTAAATCGCCGCAAAATTAAACTTTTTTTTCCACACGATTGTTTTTTTTTGTACTTTTCGCAAAAAATTCAAAGGATATGAATCATCTCAAGAAAAAAAAGAGCTTCTCTTACAGAGATTTATTGTACAAAGCACTGATATTTGTGGCTACAGTAACAGTTATTGTATACTTTCTGCCTCGAGACGGTAAATTCAACTATCAGTTTGACATTAACAAGCCTTGGAAATACGGACAGTTGATCGCCACCTTCAATTTTCCGATCTACAAAGACAATGAAGTGGTAAAACGCGAACAAGACAGTCTGCTAAGTACTTTCCAACCTTACTACCAATTAGATAAAAATATAGAAACAAATGCCCTCAACAAGCTGAAAGAAGATTACCATAACCATCTTAAAGGCATCCTTCCCTCAACGGATTATATTCGCTATATCGAACGGACGCTAAAAGATATTTATACTTCCGGCATCCTATCAACAGAAGATGCCCAAAGCCTGAATAAGGACAGTACGGAATACATCAGAAAAATAGACAATAAACTGGCAAAGTCGCAAGCCATATCCGGCACTTATACCGTAAAGAAAGCATATGAACATCTACTGTCTGCCGATACAGCCCATTATAACCGGAATATTCTGCGACAATGTGCTCTCAATGAATACATTTTCCCCAATCTGATTTATGATCAAGAACGTTCCGAAAGTACAAAAAAAGAAATTCTGGACAATTATTCCTGGTCGAATGGAGTGGTAGTCAGCGGACAAAAAATCATAGACCGCGGAGAGATTGTAGACCAAGGAACATACAACATATTGGAATCCCTTCGGAAAGAATCCATCAAACGGAGTGAATCACTCGGCCAAAAGCGTCTGATCTTAGGAGGTCAGATCCTTTTTGTCAGTATCTTCATACTCTGCTTCATGCTCTATTTGGAGTTATTCCGCAAAGACTATTACCAGCGCAAAGGTAGCTTGTCTCTCCTCTTTATTCTCATTGTTTTCTACAATGTAATCACTGCATTAATGGTGACGCATAACATATCCAATGTATATATCTTGCCTTATGCAATGCTTCCCATCATCATACGGGTATTCCTCGATTCCCGTACAGCTTTTCTTACACATGTCATTACCATACTGATCTGTTCGATAACACTGCGGTTCCCGCACGAATTCATCTTAGTTCAGTTGGCCGCCGGCCTGGTTGCCATCTTCAGTTTACGGGAATTATCACAAAGATCACAGCTTTTCCGTACTGCGCTTTTGGTCATATTAACTTATGCCACCATTTATTTTGCTATCGAACTGATCACAGAAAACGATCTATCGAAGCTGAATGTCCGCATGTATACCTATTTTATCACTAACGGAATCCTATTATTGTTTGCATATCCTCTTCTATTTTTACTGGAAAAGACATTCGGATTCACATCTAATGTAACATTGGTAGAGCTATCGAACATCAACACCGATCTGCTCCGCCAAATGTCCGAAACTGTACCTGGAACTTTCCAACACTCGATGCAAGTAGCCAATCTTGCCGCAGAAGCGGCTATCCGCATAGGTGCCAAAAGCCAACTCGTGCGTACCGGTGCCTTATATCATGACATAGGAAAAATGGAAAACCCTGCGTTTTTTACAGAAAACCAGTCCGGAGGAGTAAACCCACATAAAAACTTGAGCTATGAACAGAGCGCACAGGTAGTAATCAGCCATGTGACGGACGGTCTTAAACTAGCAGAAAAACATAATCTTCCTAAAGCCATAAAAGATTTTATCAGTACCCATCATGGACGTGGAAAAACAAAATTCTTCTATATCTCCTGGAAAAATGAACATCCCGGCGAAGAGCCTGACGATGAGAAATTCACTTACCCGGGTCCCAACCCTTTCTCTAAAGAAACCGCTATACTGATGATGGCAGATGCAGTAGAAGCCGCTTCACGCAGTTTACCCGAATACACGGAAGAGAGCATCAGCAATCTGGTAGAGAAAATCATCGATTCACAGATGGAAGAAGGTTACTTTAAAGAATGTCCTATCACTTTTAAGGATATCGCAACCGTTAAAGCTGTTTTTAAAGAGAAACTAAAAATGATTTATCACACTCGTATCAGTTATCCGGAATTAAAAAATGAAAACAACCCTCCCCGAACAAAAACAAGCTGAGAAGTTACTGCAACGCAACAAAATACAGCTTCACGATATTAAGAGTTTCAGTTTTATGGAACGTTATCATCAGGCACCTCGTAAAGACAGTCGTGTTTCAAAAGATAAATATGGTGCAGGAATACTTACCCTGCATCTAATACAAAGTGCTGACAAGTCGATCTACTTGACCCCATTTCGACATCCGACGTCTGTCATCCGTTATCTGGTGTCAAACGGAATACCATTTGACAATTATAGACCGGGAAAGAGAGCGGCAGAAATGATTGTGCCGGAAAAGAAATATTGCCGATCCTCTCTCTACATGCTCTACTTTGTCTCATTGTTCATTGCATTTGCCGTACTGGGATGTAGAATGATTATTTCCGGCGTATTATGGGGAATTATTCCGGGAAGCTTTTTTCTCGTTTTAAGTGCTTTCCTACTATATGCACTATTAGCCCGTTTCGGTTACATAACTTTAACCAACGACATGATTACCATACACAGTATCGGCCGGAAAGTATCATTCCCATACAGTAACCTGCAAAAGGTGAATTTTGATTATGCGCGCGAACAAACGTTCACTTATACTATGGAAGTATTAGACAATGACTACAATTATCATTTATATTATATAGGAAGAGTTCCCCGTAAAAAACTGGGAGAGATCACAAAATATCTACAGCAAGTCGGTATCGACGCCACCTGCTACATAGAGCAAGACAAACGTTTCTACCGAGACTTGTACAGTAGACATTAATACCTAACAACCAAGCTTCTCCAACAAACCGGAACAGGCATCTTCAAGTATATCGAGAACGTATTCAAACCCCTCAGCCCCTCCATAGTACGGATCGGGAACATGATCGGCCGGAATACGCCTACAGTATTCCGTCATACGGTGTATCTTCTTCTGCTCCTCAACCCCCGGAGCACGCTCTTGTAAATCGTCTATATTACGGTCGTCCATCCCGATAATAAGGTCAAAGTTATAAAAGTCTTCCGTACGTACCGGTCTGGAACGATGCACAAGCTTATAACCACGGCGGGCAGCATGAGCACGCATTCTACTATCGGGCAGTTCTCCTTCATGATAAGCCAAAATACCAGCCGAATCAATTACAAACTCTTTTTCCAGTCCGGCTTCTTTCAATAAGTGAAGCATCACCCCTTCGGCCGTAGAGGAACGACATATATTTCCCAGACAAACAAACAGTATCTTCTTCATATATAAATAATGTGACAATTAATAATGTGCCAATATGCCAATTAAATAATATGCCAATGTGCCGTTCGGCATGATAGTGCAGCCAATTGGCACATTGGCACATTAGCATATTGGCATATTATTAATTGGCACATCATTAAAACGAATTCAAAATTTCATTTGCACGATTTACGGTCACGGCAGCAGGAATCTCCGGAAAATCCTCCAGACGGAAAGTAGACAGCATCTTTTCTATCTTCTTCCAACCGTTCTTATTTCCCTTATCCAAGAACTCCTTACGCAATATGGTTATTTTTTCATGTGCCTGAATACCCTCTATCAATTTTTCAAAACGAATGGAACTACGAGCCCCCGGATACACCAGATAAGTATCACCACCGGCCCATGTCTTGAACCGTGAATCGAGCAAGGGCTCAAGAGGCCAGCTATTGTATGCCCAACGTAAATACCCGTCCAGATGTTTCTGAGCCGAATAGAAACTCATCCATACCGCCTCTGCCGGATCCGAAAAAGTGAACGTATTCGGATACGCTTCTGCACAAGATGTATAATAGGTCGTCAGTTTATTCTCCGAAGCGCGACGCATACGCACATCCACCGGAAACTCCTGTCCGATACAGATACAATAATCATAAAGAGCCGGTTCTATTTCCGCATGATAGTTCCCGGCCAGAGAAACTTTAAATTCCGGATCAGCCTTTCGAATAACCGCCAAAGTTTTCTGCATAACCTCCATTGGCCGCTCGTCCATTGCTATCGTACAAATACCAAACCAACCCTTTTCACGTAAATGCCGTGAAAAAGAAGATAACATAGCTATCCACATTTCCTCATATTCTTTCTCTCCCGGAGCCGTCTTCACAGACTTCATACTATTGGTAGCCTGATCGAAATACTGAAATGAAAGTTCCCACGGTACCATTGAATAACAGTTTATCTGCCGGTCAATGCCAACACTCATCATGAACTCCACCCAACGGTCGAACACAGTATAGTCAAAGCCCCAAGTACCGTCTGCCTTTTTCATCCAGGTTACCATCGTTTCAAAAAAGTCCTCCGTCTGCCCGTTCCAAGGTTTATGCATAATACTTGCCGTAATTATTTTCTGACCGGCATCTGCCAACATTTTCATCAACGGACGCATGGCATCCAAATGAGCCTGACTCCAGAGCGGAACCTGATAGTAGCGGGCCACAGCAAACGGATTCTGCCAAAGATCCAAATGATAAGTCCATTCTGAAGGTACAGGCAACACGCGGTCAGAAACATGAATTTCCAATTTTAACTTGCCTAACAAACGGTCGCCGTCTTTAACACACACCTCTCCTTTATAAATACCGGGAGCAGCCGACTGCGGTATTTGGCACTTCACCCAAACCGGTTGTGTAGTCATAGCCTCAAGCAATCCGCTTTGCAGCATATGATCTATCGGATCGGCCACTAACAAAGAATCATACAGTGAATGGTCAGGACGATGTCCGCAAGCCCCTTTTCCATCTTTGTTCAACTCATCCGTCATCACATAACGTACAAAACCGATATTCCAGGCATCAGAGGGAAGTAGCCCTCCTTTATTGTTTTTTAAATCAGAAAGCGTACATTTCAAATTCTCCACTTCACTACCGGTCCATACAACGGCTTGAGCATTTACCTTTTCACCCCGCCAAGCATGTAGACGAAGTGTATTTTGCTGTTTCAACTGCGGCACTTTATGTTTTGCATAACGCACATCCGTACTACCCCAAGAGACATGCGGAGTCTTAACCATAGCCCATTCCCGGGGCACGGGCTGCATCGGATCGGGTAATTCCGTATAAGTCAAAACCGGAAAAGGCGTCTGCCCCGTAGGTACTCCACACTGAGTGACTCCCTGCTGTGCAGAAAGCACTCCAAAACTCAATAGACAAGAAAATAATGATAAGGTTATTCGCTTCATAGCTTCTATTTTAAGGATAAATATATATTCAAATTACATGGGATCTACATCATAATACACAATCAACGATTTGAAACGCTCATCTTCAATCATTTCCCGTTGTACTTGCAACAACAACTCCCTGGCACGCCCCATCGATGCATTATATTCTATCTTCACGATTATCTTTTTTATAAAAAGAGTCTGTATCCGGCCTACCGGCGGCTTATCCGGTCCTAACACACGCGCCCCGAATACAGTACGCAACTTTCCCGCCATCACATCAGCCATCTGTTCCAACAGGATCTCATTCCGATTTTTCAGATAAACATACACCAGACGATAATAAGGCGGATAGTGAAACATCTGCCTTTCGGCAAGTTGGCCGGCAACCATCTGTTCATAATCGTTCGCCATCACCTGAGCAATGATAGGATGGTCGATACTTTTGGTCTGTAAAATGACACGCCCCTGTTTGTTTTTCCTTCCGGCACGCCCGGCAACCTGTGCCATCAACTGAAAAGCCCGTTCATATGAACGAAAATCAGGATAATTCAGCATCGTATCCGCATTAAGAATACCTACCACACTTACATGATCAAAATCCAACCCTTTCGATACCATTTGCGTACCGATAAGTATATCCGTTTTCCCCTGTTCAAAATCAGCAATAATCTTTTCATAAGCCGAGCGGGTACGGGTGGTATCCAAGTCCATACGTGCTACGGAAGCTTCAGGAAAAGCTATTTTTATATCATCTTCGATTTTCTCGGTTCCAAAACCACGGTTCACCAACTCTACCCCATCACAAGCAGGACACGAACGAGGCAACTGATAGGTATATCCGCAATAATGGCATGTCAGTTGATTGATTCCTTTATGATAAGTCAGACTAACATCGCAATTTTTACACTTCGGTACCCACCCACAAGTACGGCACTCGATCATCGGAGCAAATCCACGCCGGTTCTGAAACAAGATTACCTGTTCTTTCTGATCCAATGCTTCACGTATATATTGAATAAGCAGGGGAGAAAATTGACCGATCATCCGCTTCTTACGATGCAATTCCTTTATATCGACAGGAAGAATCTCCGGCAATCGGATTTCCTGATACCGCTCTTTCAATTCAACCAGCCCGTATTTTCCGTTAGTAGCATTGTACCAGGTTTCCACAGACGGCGTAGCAGTTCCCAACAAAACCTTCGCCCCATACATAGCTGCCAACACAATAGCAGCATTACGGGCATGATAGCGCGGTGCCGGATCCTGTTGTTTATACGTATTTTCATGTTCTTCGTCCACAATCACCAGACCAAGATTACGAAACGGCAAAAAAACAGAAGAACGTACTCCCAATATTATATCGTATCCTTTATCTCCCAATTGTTTCTGCCATATCTCCACCCGTTCAGCATCCGGAAACTTAGAATGGTAGATTCCCAATCGAGTGCCGAACACCCGTCTTAACCGTTCTGTTATCTGTGTAGTCAATGCAATTTCCGGCAATAGATACAACACCTGTTTGCCCTGCCTGATCACTTCATCAATCAGGTGAATGTAGACTTCCGTTTTTCCACTGGAAGTAACCCCGTGAAGCAAACAGACACTTTTCTCAAGAAACACTTCCGTTATTTCACCGTAAGCGCGCTGCTGATGTTCATTTAGCGGATTAAGTGAAAAAGTTTCACCACCACAACCATTCAGACGTCCGATTTCATGATAATATATTTCAAATATCTTTTTCTCTACCAATCCGTTCAATATGGAAGGAGAAACACCGGCACGCTGCAAAAGCTCCTTTTTGGAAACCTCTTTTACAGTACCCTTACCCATTACCCCCGAAAGCTCGACATACTTCATTAACAATGCTAATTGTTTAGGCGCACGGGATAAAATATCAAATAAGATGTGCAACCGCCTCTCATCGGCTTCTCCGGTCAACCGAACGCGAGCTTCCGTTTTCGGCTTATAAGTTCTTCTGAGTTCTTCTTTTACAAAAATAGCTTCTTTATCAAGCAGAGATTTTACTACGGTAAGAATGTTTTTAATTCCGCTTTCCTTTTCAAGTTTAGTAACGCATTGTTCCGGATCTACAGATAGCAAGTCGAGAATCAATTGTTCCCTTTCCGAGAGCCGCACTTCCGACTCGAAATCCGGATTATACTCCACTATGGTTTCACTCTCCAGTTTTAACCCGGAAGGTAACGCAGCCTTGTAAACATCTCCTTGCGTACAAAGATAATAATCGGCCAGCCATTCCCAAAACTTAAACTGAACCGGCAATAATACAGGAGTAGCATCCAGTACAGCAGAAATTTCCTTCACTTCATACTCCGCAGGTGCGTAATAATGTACATTACAAACAATAGCCGTATAGAATTTCTTTCGCCCGAACGGTACCACAACACGGCACCCCGGTTCTATATCCTCAGCACTGTCATCCGATAAAGAATAAGTGAAACTCCTTGGAAGCGGTAACGGTAATATGACATCGACGTATTTCTTCATTGCGGATACAAAGATACAAAAAAAGAGGCTCCCGCTTAGCAGGAGCCTCTATGTTTAGTTGTTAAAGAAAATATCTTTAAAAAATGTAAGCGGCAGAAACTTGCCAAGTCTTGGTTTTAGCACCGCCCAGAGCATGCCCTACAGCTTCCAATGAAAAGCTGTCCCCCAATGGGATATTATAATTCGCACCTATTTGGAGATGTCCCAACAACTTCACACCAGCTCCCACGTTTATACCAACTTGTGCACGTTTTTTCTTAGCCTCAGCTATATTTGCCACACTTTTATCCTTAGAGATATCAAAATAGAAATCAGGACCGGCGGCTATATAAATACCAAACAGGCTTCCCAAACCTATATTATATTTCAAATTTACAGGAATATCAAAACCGTACTGTTTAGAAGCATCACTATCAGCCTTCACACCTTTCTGAGAAAACAATAACGAGCCGTCTACACCGAGCCCCACCACTGGAATCGTAAATTCTGCCATCGGCCCGATAAAGAAACCAGCCATATTATCTGATTTCAGCAAATCACTATCGAAAGTAACCTTCGAAACATTCAAACCACCTTTAACACCCCATTTAAGTTGTGCCTGAGCGGGCATAGCCATAGCGATACATACAGCTACCAATAATACATTAATAATTCTTTTCATAAATCAAATTGTATTTAAAATCCGATACAAAGATATGTATTTAAAAATTAAAAACACAAATTAGAACTATTTTGTTCATCGTCTTTGTCTTCGAACCGATGCTTTCGGTGCTGCAGACTCGCGCTTAGATCCTTGACGAGCGCTGGAAGAAGATTTTTCGCGTCCTTTCTTTTTCGAATTCGTTTTCACCGCTTCTTGTGGTTCGGCCGCTCCCTGCTCAACGTTTGCCCCCTCTTCTCCTTTAGTAGCCGTTTTGGCAGCTTTCTTTGTAGTTACCTTTTCTTTGGCCGTTTGTTTGGCTACTGTCGAAAGAGTATCGGAACCATACAAATGCTTCTCAAAACTAACCAATTCAGCCTCAATACGCTTTTGCTCTGCCGTCATTGCACTATCCGTTTTACAATACTCAGCCAATGGACGATTCTGTAGATTGGTAGTTTTATAAATCTCACCGGCATATTGACGGGTTACAAAGAAATCATCCATACTACGGTTAGCTACATTATTAAAATTACTGGCCATTACCATGGCTCCATTCAGATAAGGTGCAAGATCCTTATAATCAATCCAGAACATAGGCAATTTGACCCGTTCCGAGCTAAAATCCTCCGAACGGTGATACACCGGGCAAATAGCTGTTATTACCGAACCATATGTTGAAGTTCTCTGATCGAAATACCACACTTCTTTAATGAAATAACTCAATATATCGGCAGAGGGCACATCACTATTATCAATCATCAGCACACTGTCTTTCCGATTCTTCAGCTTTTTCTGTTCGTAATAAATGCTGAAACGATCCAGCACGTCACGGAATTTTATTTCATTATCTGCAGTCAACCGTTCAGTTCCATCCAGCATATACTCATAAGCCGGAATCTTCTTCTGTGCCAGCAATTTAAAGATCAGTGTAAAAAGATTCATCCTATCTCCGATAGGTTCGACAGGATAGTACAGGGCACCGTTCTCCTCCTTCGTCATATCCAATGTACGATAAATCTCACGCGTCCATACCACGTCCTGTGGAAGCGCTTTCGAATGAGGATATCTCGTCTGAGCACGAACAGAAAGTTCGTTAGCACTCTTATCCTCTTCCTGAGCAGCGCGTGCTTTCGGTTGCGCCCATGTGGGAAGCGTACCCAACAATAATGCAACTCCAACAGCTATAATAATCTTACGTTTCATCATTCGTAACTCGTAATTTTAATTCTTTACTAATTTACTATTACTTCCAACGTCGTAGGCAATGACCGTTCTACACCGTCCGGTCCTTTAGCACGTACCCGGGAGATATAAAACCGTTTTCCGCGGGATAAACGCCGGAACATATCTTTCTGACGGGATGAGAAATTAGAGCCGGACGAAACTTCCGGAACCGCATTACCCATATTATCAAAAAAAGTAGTTTCAAAGCCAAGTACCTGGAAGTTTATATTCAACAGTCCGTCATCGATAGCAGCAACAATACCTTCCGTATTCATCAACACAGCTTTCGACAATCCGCTTCCACCTCTATAACGCTTCAAATTACCGTTAGCATCCTTATATTCAATGAACGGAGAAGGGTCGGGCAATTGGCGCACCCGGTAAGAATGATCACCCATCACCTGTGTACGTCCGTCTACTGTTGCAGTGACCCGTATCACGGCCTCTTTACCGATGGTTGCAGGCCGTGCCACATATCCATTGGCTACCCGCTGCAGGGTACCATTCCCATTCACAATGCTTGCCTGCACCTGCCCGCTCGGTACTCCCGGAACAGATATACTGATCGGGTTGTCATATCCGGCATACAATACATTCATCAATGTTGCCGACACCGTAGCAGAAGGTTCTACCACCGTATATTTCTGTGAAAAATCACGCCGCAACACATCTCCGTTTCCATGATTCAACTCCAGATATCCGGCAAGCGTAAATTCCCCTGTATTGTTGCATACCGTTTCATAAAAGCCATGAGCCTCTTCCGGTAATTGCTTGTCACCGATAAATATAGAAGGACGCTGAGTCGTATCTACGGCTGCCAAAATAATCTGTGCACTCAACTTTCCTCCCCGCACAACATTCTGCGAACTTGGAATCACATAGGCATTGATCTGGTTCACACGTACATCATGTACATCGATATCTTTTGTCAGCGTATGGAGGACTTCCCCCTCGGCATAGCGCACATCACTCTGCAATTTGGTCAGCAATGTAACGGCAGCTGCAACCGGAGTACCTTCAAAAAGACGGGGAATATTCAACGTAAGATTATCACTAATAATTTTTTTCTGCACCGGATCTTCTATCAGTGCCAAAATTTCATTTTTATATTGACTTATGCCTAATGCCAACTCTTTACCTTTCCCGGTACGCGGAGAAAACATCACATAGGAAGCTGCTTCCAAATCTTCCTGATTCGATTCGTTGATCTTTGCCTTTAAATCTCCTACAAAAACATAGAGCGAGTCGGATATCCGCTTTACATGCATTGCTTTCTCATACCACGGCCCCACTTTCTCCGGATTCTTCTCCATATATTCCGCCAGCGAATTATAAAGAGAACGGTTCTGTTCGGCAGAGTTGGAGGTAGAACGCGTCAGGCTTTCGTCCACAAGAGTAAAACCACGCAACACATCCGATGATACGTTGAGTGCCAGCAATGCCATAAGAACGATATACATAAGGTTTATCATCTTCTGGCGCGGTGTCTGTGATCCAAAACTCATAATCGTTCTTTTTTATTTAGAAGTCATAGCCTGCAACATACGAGCATATACTTCATTAAGTTCTTCAATCTGACGAGCCATTCTGCGGGTTTGTTCATGTACCTGATCGATGGTTCCTATCTGTGTGCTGACACTACGCAACTGCATTTCGTAGATAGCATTGATACCGGCAAGGTTCTTGCTGAGCATATTCATCTGTTCTGTGTCTTGTGAAACACTTTGTGCCTGCTCTGTACAACGGGAAAGCATCTCGGTCATTGCTTTCAACTGCTCCAAATAAGCTGTGGTAGCTTCCTCCATTTCCGGTGTGATAGGCGGGGCCGACGGAGCAGTAGGAGCAGGCTGAACAGTTTGAACAGGCTGAATTGGCTGAACCGGCTGGCCGGCAGGCATCGGAGATATATTCTGAGAACCGGTCTGTATCGGAGTACCCGCCTGCATAGCACTTCCTCCTTGCACCACTACAATCGAAGGGCCTCCCCCTGCAATCCTATTTCCGGCAGGTACATCATCCGCAGACGACATTCCGGAAAATTCCGTATTATCGGCAACAGCATCACCGGACACAATATTTCCGGCTTGTATGTTTCCTCCCAATGATACAGAAGCCCCTGCATTGGTGCCATCCCTTTTCACTCCCGAAAGATCGAAAGCCGAAAGGAAAAATATCAAAACCTCCGTACCCATCCCGGCAAATAGCATAAAGTTAGCTCCCGGCAAATGAGTCAACTTAAAAAGTGTACCCATAATTACAACCGATGCTCCCCAATTATAAGCATAATTCATAATCGTCTGTCCTTTAGGAGTAGACATAAAATCTTGTATTTTCTGCCGCAGGCTTCTCTTGTTTTCTCTATTTGTCATAATTACCTTCCTTTCTTATTATAACCAACTTGTGTACGCACGCACCGGAAACCGATATAGGAACGTTGTTCATTCTGATATTCCGAAGCACGGGCATCCGAACGGATAAGGGCATTCACGTCTTTCCATGAACCGCCGCGAATCACTTTCTTCTTCATACGGTAAGGATCTTCAACAGCAGCATTGTATTGCAATTCCGGATTAAAATCGTTCATCGACATCACTCCTGATTCAGTATAAACAGTCGATGTCCATTCGGAAACATTACCAGCCATATCATACAACCCGTTCACATTAGGAGAATAGGCACCTACACGAGTAGTTATCAGGTTACCGTCTTTGGTATAGTCACCCTTGCCCGGTTTATAGTTGGCTTTATAACATCCTTTTTCATCCTTGGTCTCTTCATCCGACCACGGATACTTATTACCGTCACGTCCACGCGCGGCAAACTCCCACTCCACTTCTGTCGGGAGCCGATAACGCTGTATGAATCGCGCCTGTCCTTTCAAACCAGCCATTAAATAGTTCGTACGCCACACACAGAAAGCATTCGCCTGTTCCCAGCTAACTCCTACGATCGGATTCTCATTGTAACTCGGATGATTGAAATACAACCGCATGTACGATTCATTATTCGCATTCGGAAAATCATTCACCCAACATGTCGTATCTGGATAAACGTTGATTATATAACTGTTCAGGAAATCCCATTCGCTGGAGAGAGGCCGCGTAATCGTACGATTCACAATACGACCGTCATCATCAATATAAGCCGTATCTTTGGAGATCATGATCACCTCGTCCGGATTAACTTCGATATCTGTATTCTTATTCCGTTCATTCGGATTCAAACGATTCCGACGCTTGGCAGCTTCCACATAATCAAAAACCTCATAATAATAGTTCATCTGAGAAGCGTCCAGCATCGTCGTACCATCGATCGGATGCTTTTTGTATACACTCTGAATCGCCATCAACTCATCTTCCGTAGGCTTTTTCCAAGGAATGGGTTTCGACCAGTTCAGATATGGCTTGATAGGATTACCCTCCCGGTCTTCTTCGATTTTATAAGCTTCATTACCTCCGTACGCAGGATCTGCCAGACGTTCACGGATAATAGAGTCGCGCACCCAGTACACAAATTGCTTGTATTCAGATACCGTTACTTCTGTCTCATCCATCCAAAAAGACTCAACCGAGATTTCCTTTGTCGGCACAGGTGCTCCCCAAAGTGAGTCCTGTTCTTCCGGTCCTATCTTAAGAGAACCGCGTTTTATCAGCACCATACCATAAGGAGCCGGCTCGTTCCATGCCGTGACACTGACGCCTACCACTTCTCCGCCGGTACCGCCACCTCCTGCCATGCGTCCCATACACGAAGAAAGCAAAGCGACCAGTAACGCCACTGCTATACAGTTTTTACTTTTCATCCTTTTCTCCACAATTATAAGATTCGTACACTCTTATGTTTATTCTTACTTTTCTTAAATAAATTGATATCCATCGCATAACTTACTATCAAATCGTGACTGCCATTCCCGATTCCGATTTTTGACGTATAAGCTTCGTAAGCATATCCCACCGTCACTCCACGAATCGTAGCTCCGATACTTACTGTAAAGGAAACTCCCGGTGAATAAGTAAGCCCTCCGACAAAAACTCTTTCATTAAAAGTATACAATACACGTCCTGTCAGATCGGCTCTTACCTTATTTAAATCACTCTGTAATAATAGCGACGGTTGTATGGAAACTAACGGATTACGAGTCTGAATATTGTATCCGCCAGTGAAATAAAGCATTGGATCAATCTTTAGACTACTCGTTGCACCGGCCTCTGTAGTCCCCATTTCTATGGTCGGCGAAGTAAGGTGATGTCCGGAGAAGCCGACATAAAATTTCGGATGTGAATAAAATCCTCCGACCCCCAAGTCAAGCCCCATACCATTTTTCTGTTCCGTCGGAAAAGCAGGGTCCTCCTGCTTATCTTCTCCTAAATAGATATTTTCCGGATCAAACGAGACACTGACAAAACCCAATTGTAATCCCACGCCCAGCCTTCCTTTTCCAATCTGGTGTTTATAAGAATATTGCAGCCAAACACGCTGGTTGCGAAAAAGACCGATCGCATCACTAAAAAATCCCGCTCCTGCTCCATGTTTTTTATTAAACAGCGAAAAAGGCATATCTGCTCCAAAATACATCGTACGGGGTGAATGAGTGAAACCCATCATCTGCATGGAATAAGTTCCGGCGATATTTAGTTTATCTGTTTGTCCCGCCCAAGCAGGATTATAGAAGCCCTTCAAGTCCCAATATTGATTGAAGTGCACATCAAACTGCGCTTTGACCTTTGATGAGGTAAATAAAGCCAAAGTGGTGAGAATACATATAAAAAAAAACCGGTTCATCAGTATAAAGAACTACAAAACCGAAAAAAAATTGTGTGAAAGAAATAAATCAAGTATTTTTCTGTTAATCAGACTTTCCAAAAATAAAAGAACGCCCCTTAACTAATGTCGTCGTTTCCATATTTCCACATCTTTTTTATTACTATACTTTTAGAAGACAACCTGATTTGAAAAAGCATTGGATAAAAAATAAAAAATAATTTATTCAAAACAAATGCCCCGAGAATAATCGTATCTTTGCCTTTGCTCATGAAGAGTTTAAACAATTAATAAACAAGGTATTATCATATAGCCATAAAATCTAATGTAAAAAACACCCGGATGTTGTCGGTAAGAACATCCGGGTGTTTTGCATAACAACATGGGGATGTTTTCACCAGAAACATCCCCATGTTGTTATTGTTTCATGCTAATATCCTCAATCTTAAAAACCTATCATCAAATTACCGAAAAATATATAGTTTATATATGGAAAAGTAAGTATCACTCATATCTTCTTTTTTAGAGATTGATTTGTTTCTCTATTTAGGTAAGAACGAATAATATTTGAAATTCTATTATATCCATAAATCTACTCTCATAAATAATGTATGACAGTTGTTCTTCAACAAACCGACAATCATCATGTACTATCCCCCTGAAAGTAGATTCCCACATTTATCCTGATCCAATCAAAATCAGCCATTATTTATTAGACTTAATATCCAACTTTACCGGTTTGATCATATTTTCCGGTTTCAAAATAGTATCGAGATCTTTCTTTGAAAGAATGCCGTGCTCCAATACTAATTCATAAACACCTCTGCCTGTTTCAAGAGCCTCTTTGGCTATCTTTGTGGAGTTCTTATAACCAATTACAGGATTAAGCGCAGTAACCACACCAATACTGTCGTGCACATAACGACGACAGACTTCTTCATTCGCCGTAATGCCATCGATACATAAAGTACGCAAGGTATCAAATCCGTTCATCAACAGATCCGCCGACTCAAAACAGCACTGCGCCATCACAGGCTCCATAGCATTGAGTTCCATTTGTGCTGCTTCACCACTCATGGCTACACAAAGGTCGTTTCCAATCACTTTATAGGAGACTTGATTCATCACCTCGGGAATCACCGGATTGACCTTGCCCGGCATAATAGACGATCCGGGTTGCATGGCAGGAAGATTAATCTCCCCTAAGCCACAACGCGGACCGGAAGCCAACAGACGCAAGTCATTACAAATCTTATTCATTTTCACAGCGACACGCCGCATAGCCGATGAATACCCCACCATGGCGGAAGTATCCGAAGTGGCACCCACCAAATCTTCGGCCAGCTTGATATCCCAACCGGTAATTTTGCGCAGAGCTTCAATACATTTCTCTGCATATTCCGGTTCGGCAGTAATTCCGGTCCCGATAGCGGTAGCCCCCATGTTGACTGTCAGAAAATCCTGTGCTGCAAAATCCAAATTCTTAATCTCATCACGAAGAATGCTTGCAAAGCCGTTAAATGTCTGCCCCAAAGTCATCGGTACGGCGTCTTCCAATTGGGTACGCCCCATCTTGATAATATGTGCAAACAGAGTAGCTTTCTTCTGAAAAGCCTCGATCAATTCACTGAAATGTTTCACTAATTTGAGATGGGTATAGTACATGCCAAGATGTATAGCCGTGGGATAGGCATCATTGGTAGATTGTGAACGGTTCACGTGATCGTTGGGTGAGCAGTATTGATATTCTCCCCGCTGATGTCCCATCAACTCGAGCGCACGGTTTGCTATCACTTCATTGGCATTCATATTGGTAGTCGTTCCGGCACCGCCCTGAATCATATCCACCGGAAACTGCCCATGATGTTCGCCTTCAAGAATTTCTTTACAGGCCTTAAGAATAGCATCCACCTGTTCCTTTGTCAATAAGCCGAGTTCATAGTTAGCAACTGCCGCCCCCATCTTGGTGATAGCAAGCGCATTTATAAACAAGGGATACTCGTTTAAATGGAATTTACTGATACGGAAATTTTCAATTCCCCTTAATGTCTGAACACCGTACAATGCATCTGCCGGTACTTCACGACTACCGATCAAGTCACTTTCCGTACGGGTTTCTCTTGATAAATTCTGTTCCATAATTTCTATTTTTAATAGGATATTTTTTATTTGTTCTAATATAATAACCACCCCCGGCTGTTATTGTTTTAATAAATATGCAAAAACCATTCAACGTTTTTTTTGTTGTTTAAACTACAGTAACAGATTTCAGTTACCTTTGTCAGAATTCTTAAAAGAAATGATATGATTTTACAATTAGCATTCGTATTAACTGCAATTATTGTCGGTGCCCGTTTGGGCGGCATCGGACTCGGAGTAATGGGAGGCGTCGGGCTTGCCATACTTACTTTCGGCTTTGGATTACAACCCACAGCCCCTCCGATAGATGTCATGCTGATGATCGCTGCCGTAATCTCGGCAGCTTCGTGTATGCAGGCCGCAGGCGGTCTCGACTACATGGTAAAACTTGCTGAAAAGTTATTGCGTAAAAATCCTTCTCACGTTACTATTCTAAGTCCGATCGTAACCTATTTGTTTACGTTTGTAGCCGGAACAGGGCATGTTGCCTACTCCGTTCTTCCGGTAATAGCAGAGGTAGCTACCGAAACCAAAATCCGCCCGGAAAGGCCCCTCGGCATTGCCGTTATCGCTTCACAACAGGCCATTACGGCAAGTCCCATATCGGCAGCAACCGTAGCCCTGTTAGGCTTATTGGCCGGATTCGATATTACTTTATTCGATATTTTAAAAATAACGATTCCTGCAACTATTATCGGTGTATTGGCAGGAGCTTTCTTCTCGATGCGTGTAGGAAAAGAGTTAGTAGATGATCCCGAATATCAGAAACGTATAGCAGAAGGACTCATCAAAGAGCACAAAGTAACCATTAAAGATGTGCAGAACAAGCGTCACGCGTTGGTTTCCGTACTTATCTTCATACTGGCCACTATATTTATTGTATTTTTCGGATCGTTTGAAGGGATGCGCCCTTCTTTTCTGATAGACGGAGAAATCGTTACGTTAGGAATGTCGTCCATCATTGAAATTGTGATGTTATCGGCAGCCGCACTGATCCTTTTGTTCACCAAAACGGACGGTTTGAAAGCAACACAAGGCTCTGTCTTCCCGGCCGGAATGCAGGCAGTAATAGCGATTTTCGGTATTGCCTGGATGGGTGATACATTCCTGCAAGGAAATATGGGTGAACTGACCCAATCTATTGAGGGGTTCGTGCGTGAAATGCCTTGGCTATTCGGTATCGCGCTGTTTATCATGTCCATCTTGCTTTATAGCCAAGCTGCCACTGTACGGGCATTGATGCCCTTAGGAATTGCTTTAGGCATTTCTCCTTATATGCTTATTGCCATGTTTCCGGCTGTCAACGGATATTTTTTCATACCCAACTACCCCACAGTGGTAGCAGCTATTAATTTTGACCGTACCGGTACAACAAAAATAGGCAAATATGTGTTGAATCATTCCTTTATGATGCCCGGTATCGTATCGACAGTGGTGGCCATCGTACTGGGACTTCTGTTCATACAAATTTATTAAACTGTAATATATTAAACCTAAACAACCATTCAGTCATGAAAGAATTAAAAAAATTAAGCCTGATAGTAGTCGTGTTATTACTATCCGCAACCGCAGCTCTCGCCGCCGGAAAACCTAACATCCACATCCTCGCAACCGGTGGAACCATTGCCGGAACAGGTACCTCGGCCACTTCTACAAACTATACAGCCGGCCAAGTAGCTATCAGTACCCTTCTGGATGCCGTTCCGGGATTAAACGATATTGCCAATGTGACCGGTGAACAGATTGTAAAAATCGGTTCACAGGACATGAATGATGCTGTTTGGCTCACGCTTGCCAAAAAGATAAACGAATTATTGAAACGTTCGGATATAGACGGTATCGTGATTACCCACGGAACAGATACCATGGAAGAAACTGCTTATTTCCTAAATCTGACAGTAAGAAGCAATAAGCCGGTGGTGTTGGTGGGAGCCATGCGCCCTTCTACCGCTTTAAGTGCAGACGGTCCGCTCAATATTTACAATGCCGTAGTCACCGCAGGTGCCAAAGAATCCATAGGTAAGGGCGTATTGGTAGCCATGAACGGCCTCATCTTAGGAGCAGAAAGCGTTCAGAAAATGAACACGATCGACGTGCAGACTTTTCAAGCTCCCAACTCCGGAGCTTTGGGGTACATCTTCAACGGAAAAGCCTATTATAATCAGGCTCCATTAAAGAGACATACCCTACAATCCGTTTTTGACGTGACCTACCTGGAATCACTCCCCAAAGTAGGTATCGTCTATAGTTACTCAAACATAGAAGCCGACATGGTAACTCCCCTGTTGGAAAATGGATATAAAGGTATTATCCATGCAGGAGTAGGTAATGGAAATATTCATAAAAACATTTTCCCTGTACTGATTGATGCCCGTAAAAAAGGAATACTCGTTGTCCGTTCTTCCAGAGTACCCACCGGTCCTACAACGCTGGATGCAGAAGTGGACGATGCCCAATATCAGTTTGTTGCATCTCAGGAGCTAAATCCGCAGAAAGCACGCGTATTACTCATGCTTGCATTGACCAAAACCAATGACTGGAAAAAGATACAGGAATATTTCAATGAATACTAAAATTAGTGATTGGTAGTGAGTGATTAGTAAATTCACTTATCACTAATCACTAATTCATTAACCTAACTGTTTATGAAAAAATTAATGTTTATGCTACTCATTTTGGGTAGTATTCAGGGGGTATATGCCCAAAGGACAGAGAAAAGTAAGAAATTCATGGTTGATAAAACGCTATTTGAGGAATTGACCGATGTAAAAAAGAAATCGGATAAATTCAACCTTTACCTCAATATGCAAGGAGGATTTGATGCAAACTTCAGAGACGGATTCGAAGAAGGGGCTTTCAAAATGAGGCAGCTACGTATCGAAATGAAAGGAAACATCAACAACTGGCTCTCTTACCGCTATCGCCAACGCTTGAACCGTTCCAACGACGGAGGCGGAATGATTGATAATGTTCCTACTTCCATCGATTATGCCGGAATCGGAATAAAGCTGAACAATCGCTTCAACCTTTTTGCCGGTAAGCAATGTACCGCCTACGGTGGAATTGAATTCGATCTGAATCCGATCGATATCTACGAATACAGTGATATGATCGAGAACATGAGTAATTTCATGACCGGATTGAATATCGGCTATAATCTGACCTCCACCCAGCAGCTTAATCTACAGATATTGAACAGCCGGAACGGCTCATTTGACAGTACCTATGGAATTACCGAGAATGAAGAGGGGAAACTGCCCGACTTGAAATCAGGTAAACTCCCACTGGTATATACATTGAACTGGAACGGAACTTTCAACGATATATTCAAGACCCGTTGGTCTGCTTCTATTCTAAACGAAGCAAAAAGCAAAAACATGTATTACTATGCATTAGGTAACGAGTTAAATCTGGACAAGTTCAATATGTTTCTCGATTTTATGTATGCCCAAGAAGGGATAGACAGAAACGGAACAATCACCGGAATTGTCGGGCGCCCCGGCGGACACAATGCTTTTGATACTGGTTATCTGTCGGTAGTCACCAAGCTGAACTACCGTTTCCTACCCAAATGGAATGTATTCGTAAAAGGGATGTACGAGACCGCTTCTGTAACTAAAAGCACAGAAGATATCGCTAAAGGCAATTACCGTACTTCCTGGGGCTATCTTGCCGGAGTAGAATATTATCCGATGGAAACAAATCTGCATTTTTTCCTTACCTATGTAGGACGTTCGTACAACTTCACCTCCCGTGCCAAAATACTGGGACAAGAAAACTACTCCACCAACCGCATATCCGTAGGGTTCATCTGGCAAATGCCTGTATTTTAAGCATAAATAAAAAATACCCGGAAGTTTATCACTACCGGGCATTTTTTTATTTGTGTCATTTTTTCAGAATCAATACTCCTCCTCGTTGAAAAAGAAGTCTTCCTTACTCGGATAATCCGGCCATATATCTTCTATACTTTCATAGATTTCGCCCTCATCTTCCATTTCCTGCAAGTTCTCTATTACCTCAAGAGGAGCTCCCGAACGCATGGCATAATCAATCAACTCATCCTTAGTTGCCGGCCAAGGAGCATCTTCCAACTTTGATGCTAATTCCAATGTCCAATACATAAGCTATAAGTATTTAAATTGTGAATATTAATCTTAGGTTTCTATTTTTCGGCAAAAGTATAACAAAAAATTTCACTTGCAACTATTATTCCAAAATATTTCTTCTTTTCCCTCGTTAAAATTGATTTTACGTGATAAAATGAATAAATAATCTGATAATCTGTTTACATAAGCTAACAATTCAGGAGAAATTGTACTACTTTCGGACAGAGTAAGTATCCGCCGTTCGGCACGCCGGCACACCGTACGGCAGATATGACAGACGGCAGCACCGGCCGCGCCACCGGGAAGCACAAAATTACTCAAAGGGGGAAGGATTTCGTCGGCAGCATCTATCTCATGTTCAATCTGCTCCACATCGGCAGGGGTAATGATGCTGACTTCATTCAACCGTACTTTGTCTTGATCGGTAGCCAGGTGAGAGCCTATAGCAAACAATTTATTTTGCACATGCAAAAGAAATTCCCTATCATGCTCTTCATTGAGATAAGTGATCAATAATCCAAGATTAGCATTCAGTTCGTCTACCGTACCATAGGCCTCCAGACGAATATGTGTTTTCGACACGCGTGTTCCTCCAATCAATCCGGTAGTACCACGGTCTCCGGTCTTTGTATATACAAGGCTCTTCTTCATAATCATCGTTCTTTAGGAATTCATTTTATATGGTTAACACACAAATATAATCAGAAGTTGACTATATAGTGCTGTTTTATCTTTGTTTTATCAAAGAAAAGAATCCCCACGTCATAAAGATCAAAAGTAATACCTACCCGATCATCCGCTTTCAATCGCTCCCAAAGGTTCTTCATTGCTTTGGAATAATGAATGCCACGAATCACGAAAACACTCTGCTGAACGACCCGTGCAAGACAAATACGAAAAACATCTTCCACCAGAACCGGACTCTGATGACAATGTATATAAAGAAAATCTACGGGTACGTCCGCTTCCAGAAAAAGTTCGGAAAGCTCGGAAGCAAACGTATAATCGGCAGTTGCCTTTCCGGATTGCAAATACAAAGAAGAAGAGGATGGAGTACCAAAATCGATAATCGTACCGGGTTGTATCCTGTTTACCAACCGGAACAACAGACGCTTTACTTTAAGAGACTCGTTTCGCCATCCTTTACCATGATTCCTCTTCTGTTTTTTTTCTTCCTGCGCCAATTCCTTATAAGCGTAATAAGGAGTTTTCTCGTAGAAAAGACAAGTGATCAATTCAAAGGCAAAAGGGGAATGTACACCATATCCACAGCGATGGCGCACACGGGAAAGCCAGATAAAAGGCCGTTTTAAAGCAAGTATGATGTTCATAGCGGGGTATACTGTAATATTTTGCAGCAAAGATATATTTTTTAGTTCATAGAGAATAATCAAACACCGGAATAAAAAATGAGCCGGCTCGTTTACAACCGGGCCGGCTTATTCATTCAATCAATTAAAAGATCTTACTGCAATCTAAAGGTAACAGGCACTGTGTATTTCACTCTAACCGATCTGGCTCCCTGAATACCCGGTTTCCATTTCGGCATTGCTTTAATCACACGAAGCGCCTCTTTATCCAGATAAGGATCTACACTGCGCACTACCACAGGATCGGTAATCGTTCCGTCTTTGTCAACCACAAATTGAATAATCACCCTCCCTTGGATCCCCTGTTCCTGGGGGACAACAGGATACTTAATATTCTTGTTAAGGTACTGTAACAAAGCCCCATTTCCACCCGGAAATTCCGGCATCTTTTCGGCCGTAACAAGAATTTCATCTTCGACTGGCTCGTTTTCTGTTTCTACAACAACCGGTCTGTATTTTATTTCAACCGGATCTTCAAAATCATCAAATCCCAAAACCACTGCATCTGCTTCCAGATCATCATCATCGACTATATTGAGCAATTCTGCCACTTTTACAACCGGTGGGGGCGGTGGTTCCAGCTTCTCTTCGGGATACGTGATAGGGAGAAGTGTCTCAACGAAAACGGGTTCATCGGCGAGCGAGCCGGTAGCAACTTTGATGTCATGCTGTGTCCATTCGAACGTAACGAACATGAAAGCAAGCACTACTACAAAACCCATAAGCAACCAAGTACCGCGTTGGTTCTCAATCGCTGCTCTTTTGGATTTCTTTACTTCCATAAAAAATGAATTTAAGTAATTAATAATAGAAAATATATATAGTATATACTATCTCTTGCTCAGATTACTTAACGCGCTTTTTTATTTACTGTGAATATAGCATTTTTACCGATAGACTGTTCATTCTCAAATGATTATTTAAGAAATAAGTGCGTTATTTTCTTAAAATTAAGCTAAAAGTAGTATCTTTGCCTACAGATGTACCAAACTTTGATTTTATGAAGACAAAAGATTCTGTCTGGAAAACCCTCAGCAGTGAATATATTTTCCGCCGTCCGTGGCTCACCGTACGCCGTGACAACATGGAATTGCCCAACGGCAACCGCATACCGGAATATTATATCCTCGAATATCCCGACTGGGTAAACATGATCGCAATTACCCGCGACAATCGCTTTATCTTTGTACGCCAGTACCGACCGGGAATTGCCCGGACCTGCTATGAATTGTGCGCCGGAGTATGCGAAACAGAAGACGCTTCACCGCTGGTCTCCGCACAACGCGAACTGCTGGAAGAGACCGGATATGGAAATGGAAACTGGCAGGAATACATGGTACTGTCGCCCAATCCCAGTACACATACCAACGTTACCTATTGTTTTTTAGCAACTGACGTGGAACCCATAGCCCCACAGCATCTGGAAGACACGGAAGACCTGACGGTACACCTGCTCACACTGGAAGAGGTGAAACAACTACTATTGAACAACGAAATAATGCAATCACTGCACGCCGCCCCGCTCTGGAGGTACATGGCAGAAAAGCGGCTCATCTAAACATTCTCAACTAACATCGGATATGAAAAAAACAACGACGATTCTACTCCTGCTTTTCCTGCTGTCATGCCGGGTGATGGGACAAATCGACTATCTGGAACCTATAAAGGATTACACCAAATATAAAGACGAATTAAGCGGATATTATTGCAACGTATTCTCGCTATTGAACACCGGACTGACCAAACAGCCTTACGCACAATATACCGCCTTGCCCTCTTTCTCACCGGAATACACTGTATCGACAGAAGTACAAGGTGGCAAATATTACCTTGTTTCGAACACACTGTCGCAAAATAGCTGGCAAGCAGAAAGGAACCAAATTAAAGTAAACAGGAAATCCGTGGCAATAAGCAAAGCACTCTATCAGGCATTCGGTGAGCTTCTGCAACTAACCACCGGGCAGATACAAGATATGGACGGTTCAACCACCGGACTGGACGGAACCACTTATTATTTTAGCGCCACAAATGATAAGGGAAAAGTAATGACAGGAAAAAAATGGTCACCGGATAGTGCTACGCTGATGGGCCGTCTGGTGCAGATCTGCGAATCGGCCTATGCTTTATCCACAGGAAAAGAGGTTCCGGAAAGTATGATTATAAAAGACACTCAAACATTGCTAAAAGATTTGCGCGACCGAAACAAAGCATTTCCCGATGAATACAAACAGCCGAAATATTCGGGTATCTTTCCTGCCGGGCTGTGGCAAAGTATCGAATCCGGGAAAGAACTGGAAGCGATACCGCAATTTCCGGAAGGTACTCCGGAAACTTATGCGACAAAGCACATGACCTACCCGCCTTCTCTACTGGAAAAATCAATCAAAGGATATGCCCTCTGCCAGTTTACAGTAAGCAGGGAAGGTAATGTGACAAATGCACATATCTTGCAATACTCGCATCCGAAATTCGCAGAAGAGGCACTGAGAATAGTCAAGGGCATGCCCAAATATCTGCCGGCAATGTCAGAAAGCCGACCGGTGGCATGCAACTATGTGCTCTATATACCTTTCAGACCATCGGTAGCACAAAAACAGTAACAGCTAAAACGTCACAATTTATCATCAAGAAGCAATGTTACAAATTTGTTTCTCGTAGAGAAACGAACCGTTCCTCTATGAGGAACAGTCCGAAACTCTACGAGAAATAGATCGAAACTCCATGTCGAAAAAGTAAAGATTATAATCCATTATTTATCAACTAATTATACATTTCAATTAATATTCAACATTTGTAATTATATATAACCAACATTTTTCCTCAACTTCATACTGTTACAAAAAGACCGATCGTTTTATAATGTTAAATTTATCCGGTTTATGCAGTCTTTACTATTTTTATGTATCATATTTATAATATTGTCGTGATACATACATGGATAGAACTGATTTTGTAGATTTGTGCAAAAAAGGAGATGAGCAGGCTCTAAACTCGCTCTACAATACTTATTCGGGGAAGATGATGAAGATATGCCTTCGTTATGTGCCCGACAGGCAAATTGCACAAGACCTGCTTCATGATGGTTTCATTGTTATTTTTAGTTCTATCGGCTCTTTGCGTAATCCTGAAAGGCTGGAAAGCTGGATGGGAGTCATAATGAAGAACACAGTACTCCGGTATCTCAATCAAAGTAATTCTACTTACACCGTTCCTTTATCCGAAATGTGCGAAGAAGACGAACCGGCAGACAATCCTTTAGTGACGGAGTTCATATCGTACGACCGAATGATGGAACTGGTGGAACGCTTGCCGGAAGGATACTCAAAAGTTTTCAAACTGGCAGTGCTCGAAGGATTATCCCACAAAGAAATAGGCGATCTACTGAATATAGCCCCTCATTCATCATCTTCTCAACTGCATCGCGCAAAAGCCCTGCTAAAAAAGATGATCGTCAATTACCGCTTGATTCTCATCCTGTTGTTACTGTTCTTCATTCCATTGTTCAACTTTCATGATCATTGGAAAAAACAAAACTGTCTGTCGAAATTGGTAATACGCCAAACAAAAGCAGAGAAAAAGCAGGAGACCAAACAGACAGATTCCTCGGAACAGCCTGTTCGCCACAAAGATAAATACCGGCAACTACCCGATATGGCCATTACTCCTCCGCCGGTATATACTGAGCCACTTCCATCTACCCTGCCTATAAGTGAACTTACGGCAAGCATACCTTTACCATCGTCCGATTCGAAATTACCAGACGCAACGATCTCCGGTACATATCCGATAGAAAAGATTGTACCCCACCAGCGTACCCGGAAAACCGGGAAATGGAAACTTATGTTAGCAGGATCGGTAGGCCCGCAATTAGCACAGAATCTATACAAATTGATCGCGATCCCTCATGATGATGAAGTAGGTGCAGACTTCCCCCAACAAGTAGGCACTTGGGAAGAATATTATGCTTATCTGAACACCCGTTACCAAGAGGGAACTTTAGGAGATTCGCTTACCCTGATGAAAATTGCCGAAAACAATCAGGGAAGGATTGTAGAATACCAACATCATGATTCTCCGATTACAATCGGACTTGCCATAAATAAAAAGCTAAACAGTCGTTGGAGTCTCGAAACGGGATTGCAATATACCTTTCTGAAATCGGACTTCAGTACGGGAGAAGAATACCGCATCCAGGAAATACAAAAGCTCCATTATATAGGCATTCCACTACGCGCCTCCTACCGTTGGGGACATTTCAAAAAACTTTCATTCTACTCTACGGCCGGTATACAGGTAGATATTCCTCTGAAAGGAACGCTCCACACCTTTTCGCACATGATGGACAGCGCATCAGTCAACATTGACAACCGTTCACTGAGCGTACCTCTCCAATGGTCGATCAATGCAAGTGTGGGTGCGCAATATCATTTCACTCCTCACACCAGCTTTTACGTAGAGCCTACTCTCAATTATTACATTCCCGACGGAAGCGGACTACGCACCATCCGAAAAGAACATCCGGTGACCTTCACCATCCCTGTCGGGATACGTTTTAGCTGGTAAAGAGTTGAATAAAAAAGAAAGAAATTCTCCGTAAAATCATTTGGGCATGCAGTCATTTACCGGAAAGATTATCTTACTTATAGATAATAAAAAAGAATGAATGCGTATACCATGAAAAATAAAAAGCAAGCGAAGAATAGCATTAAAAAACTCTCGATACTGATACCTGCTTATAACGAATCTAAAACAATCGTCGGTATTTTAGAAAAGATCATACGTGTGGATTTACCCGAAACCATTAAAAAAGAAATCATCATCATCGATGATTGCTCTACCGATCACACAGACGAGAAAGTGGCACAGGTAATGAAATCGCATTCCGAGATGTACATCAAATATATCAGGCTCAAAGAAAACAGAGGAAAAGGATATGCCATACGAACCGGAATTACCAATGCCACAGGCGAGATTATCATCGTACAAGATGCCGATTTAGAATACGATCCCAATGATTATTCAATCTTATTGCAACCTATTTTATCGGGAAAGTACAAGATCGTGTACGGCTCCAGACTCTTAAACAGAAATAATAAATATTCGTATCACAGTTTCTATTGGGGCGGCAGACTGATTTCCTTGATTACAAGTCTGCTTTTCTCCTGCAAAATTACCGATGAACCTACTTGCTACAAAATGTTCGATGCATCTGTGTTGAAATCTATCCCGCTTACCTATGACCGGTTCGGATTCTGTCCCGAAATTACCGCAAAGGCACGCAGATGCGGCTATGCTATAAAAGAAGTTCCGATAAATTATTATCCACGTTCCAAGCAAGAGGGGAAAAAGATTAAATGGTGTGATGGGGTTGAAGCAATCTGCATTCTATTCAAATTCCGATTCCACAACAAGTGGCAACCGATGCAATACAGAAACATGTGTAAAGCAAACACCGCTTACCAATCACGGCCTGTGACAAACAGAAGAAGACTCCTAAAAAATGTATCCTTTTTAATCCTTGCCGCACTTTTAGTATTTTATGCATTCTCCAAACAACCCGGATATCACTGGGTGTATTTTAACTTACTCAGGGGCAATATGGAAACAATCAAAAAGTATCCCAAACTAACTTTTGAACAGAAAATGCAGATGAAACTCGGCACCAGCTATGAATATCTCTTATACCTTAAACAGGCAACACCGGAAAATGCCGTTATTCTTTATCCCGACTCAAAAGATTTCCATGAGAAAGGCAGCCCATTCACCCAAAACATCGATAACAAAATCTACGCCACCCGTTTCCTGTATCCCCGTAAATTAATATTGGAAAGTGAACGGAAAACCGGCAAATATAAGGATGAAATAACCCATGTTGCCATCGTAAACGGAAAAGGAACGGAAAAGTTGCCTTATCCGGTCGATACAGAATTTCAGCACGGCGTATTACCTCTAAAACCTCAAACCAAATAATAACATATGCTTATCTTAGGAATAATTATCCTATTCATAATAGGATTTCTCACGATCCATCTTATTTCGATCCGGTTTTCTACAAGTGAAAAAGCAGGCCTTGCCTTTCCCGTCGGACTGGGACTGGAAACCATGATGATGGCTCTGATTGATCTGTCGGGGATTCCACTAACCGCCACAAGTATATTGACAGCCGGTCTCTTTCTGATTATCATCTTATCGGTTCCGCTATATCTGCGGAAAGAAGAGCTTATGGCATACTACAAGCAACCCCTTTCTTTCAAATTATCTGATTATAATCTTATCTGGCTCTTCTTCATTGCGCTTATTGTGTATCTGGAATATATGAATTTTTCCAAATGCATCTATTTCCCGACCTACGATAGGGACAGCCTTGCCGGATTCGACACCATAGGCTATGTAATAGCACAGGAACATACATTGAAAGGATTAAGTTTATTCCAGGCAGATTATATGCCACAAATTCACAATGCAGGAAGCTATATCGTATATGCACCGATGGTCCAATTAAGCTATGCATTCGTATATCTATTGGGAGCGGAAACCTCAAAACTTATTCCGGCATTGATATACCTGTCCTTTCTGATAGCATTCTATGGCTGCATGAAACGCGTCATAAACAAGACAGGTTCCGCCATTGCCGTATTTTTCATGATGATTACCCCGGAGATGTTTGCCTTTTCATCACTGTCGGCCACGAATGTCATTCATGCCGTCAGTGCATCATTGGGAATTATTTATATAGCTATCTGGTTTAAATACAGAGAAAAAAAAGACTTATATCTCGGTGCCTTATCACTGGGGCTGAATATCTGGACCCGCACGGATGGAATCGTGTTTATTCTGGCTGCATTATTCGTTATTACGATAGATGCAATAATAAAGAAAACATGGAAAAGTCCGATACCTGTACTTTTTTCTTTCATTCCGGCTTTATTATGGATACTTTTTGAGAAACTGGCCAATTTATATGCAGAAAGCATCGCAATACTTCACCCTTATTGGGATGCGGACAAAGCCGGTATCATCTGGCAATACATGAAACTACATTTTATGAATACGACTTATTACGGTTGGACCTTTACTTTCCTATCACTATCACTCATACTGAACAGTTGGTATTTAATAAAAAAGAGAGATAATCTCCCGATACTGATGATGATCCTAATTTCGTCTGCTTTATATATGATTGCTCTCTACCAAATCGACTACAAGTGGGACAGTATCCAAAATGTTCTGGCATATTCGGCTAAACGATTCCTGTTTTGTTTTGTACCTATGGCCTGGTTTTACGCCATGTCGAACAATTGGATCAGGCAAATTTTGAAAAAACTGGAATAACCAAAACAAAGCAATATTCCGGAGATATATGAAGAAAAACATTAACGTAAAGATAACGTTACGATAACATACTATGATACAAGGCTATCCTATCTTTGCAACATCGAAAGAAACAAAAATCGAATATAAACCATAAAAACAAGAGCCATATGAAAGCTTTAGTAGTATCAGTAGTAATCGTAATGACAACCGTATTCAATGCATTCAGTAACGGAAATCTCACCCAGTTTGCTTATAACACCACTACAGACGGAG
>NZ_HF990977.1:0-11691 GCF_000432295.1 Bacteroides sp. CAG:189 | reverse complement strand
AACCATTGCGCTGAATCAATATTTCAAAATCCTGTAAGAATATAGCGAATGTATCTGATATTTTCCCGGTCAAACTATCTGTCGATTGAAAGGTCATCTGATGATGTTGAAATAACAACCTTTTATAAACAGAATTATGTATAAATTAAATAAATGAAAAAATCGATAGTATATATAATAATCTTAGTAATCGCAAAAAATAAGTTGTGACAGCGTCAACCCAAACCCATATACATCAGTACCTCCTGTCTGCTTGAAAAGACGTAACATCTTTTTCAAAAAGACATAGCACCTTTCAAAAAAAGACGTAGTATCTCTCAAAAAAAGATGTAACAGGTTGCAACGGAAAGATGTGCAGGTTTCAAAAAAAGATGTAGCATCTTTTTTCTGATGAATGTTTTTATTCTTCAGGATATCTTTTCTGTCTATTTTTTCCCCTTTCACCGGCTTTACCTTTTTTGCTTCACTGCTTTGTTCATCGGCGATACAGGGTGAAGGGGCCCTGCTGCTTTCCAGTCTCTGTACAAATACCCCCCCAAGTATCGGGCATACGGGGCGTAAGCACCGAGCATACGGATGGTGATTACCGGGCATACGGACGGTGGGCACGATACCCGGAAAGGATATTTCCTGATTTTACACCGGAGAACGTTTGGTACTTTTAGCTTTTTCCAGATCTCTGACAATAGTCATATCCATAACATTCGTATATACTTGTGTTGTTTTTACGCTCTTATGTCCCAATAGTTTTTGTACAGTAGTAATGTTCACTCCATTGTATATTAATAAGGTGGCATTAGTATGTCTTGCGGTATGAAAAGATATTTTTTTATGTATTCCTGCAAGCCTTGATATAATAATCAGTTCTTTATTCACATTCGAATTATCTCTGAGATTAAAAAAATCCGAAAGATTATTCTGATATTTATTCAATATTTCAAGACCTTTTCCTTTAAATAATAGATAGAGAGGGAGTCTCACTTCTATTCTGGTTTTTATTGTTTTATATATCAACCAAGTGTCTTTTTGAATTTTGACGATATTTTCGGAAGACAGATTCACAAAATCTGAATAACGTAACCCCGCATAACAGCAAAACAAAAAAGCATCTTTAGTCTTTTCCAGCCTGGTATATCTATCTCCCAAATCAAGTTTCTCTATTTTATTAAGTTCATCCGGCGAAAGGTGAGTATGGTTATTTTCTACACTTTTAATTTTATATTTCCTAAAAGCGTATTTTTGTATTTCCATATACTCCTTGTTTATTGCTGTATTTATATGACGTTTCAGGTGCTTCATGTGTTTGGCTATGGTATTCACATGATATCCTTTGGCTTGCAAGTATTGATCAAAAGAAGATATGAACTCAAAAGTTAGTTCGGTAAATGAAACATCTTTCTTATACTCCCTCAGTAATTCAAGCGTTGAAAGATGATTTTGCTTTGTACTCTCCTTCAATCTGGAATTGATGATTTCCTTACGGAAAAAAGCCAGAAAAGACTCCTCCTCCTCTTGCACGCTTACCAATGCCTCTTTTAAAGCATCCAATGTAACCGTTTTCCTTTGCTGCCATAACCCCAATTCTTTCTTTTCTATCTCAGCCATATACTCATAAATCATCCGATTTATTGCATCTGCATTCGGATGATTCCTTACTCTTCTTCTTTTTGCATCCCACTGTTCCGGTTTCAAATAGACCTTAGTCGAAAAGTACTTTTTCTTTCTATTCAAATAGGCTTCTATTTGAACTAAAGCCATGCCTTTTTTATTCAGGCTTTTTTTTCTGTTGAATACTAAATTGTAGATAATTTTTTCCATTAGGTTAATTTTGAATTAATACTATAAACAAATAAGACGTATATATGGCCTATATAAGAACTGAATAAGTTTTAATATCTGCTAAAAGCGTAAAAACATATATTATAACTAATGAATTTCTTTTAAAAAAAATGCGGAATTTTTGTTTATAAAGCTTTTCCATTAGTCAAAATGGAGAGCTTTTTGCCAAAATTTGCAGTGAAAAACAGAAAATGAACGATAAAATCGTACTTTTCGTCAATACAACATGTTATTATTTGATACTCTGTTTAGGTTTTTTAAGCTATGATTATATGCTGTTGAGCATAAACAAGCTCATTTTGATAACAATTTGTTATTAACACAAGCTTTTTTCGCAAAAATAATTGCTCGTTTCATATTTATTAATATATTTGCATTTTGTTAGAGTAAAGAAACAATTAATGTAAAGTTAAACTTTAAGAGAGAATTTATGAAAAGAAAATTAATGCTGTTATTGACCTGCCTTTTTGTAAGTATAGGTCTAGTAACTGCCCAGACTCAGAAGGTTACAGGTGTTGTGATTTCTGAAGAAGATGGGCAACCAGTTGTTGGGGCCTCTGTATTAGTAAAAGGTACCAATTTAGGTACTATAACTGATGTAGATGGTAATTTTACTTTGTCGAGCGTACCAAGTTCTGCAAAGACTTTGCAGATTTCTTACATCGGAATGCAGACACAGGAGGTAACGATCAAACCAACTGTAAAGGTAATATTAAAATCTGATTCACAGATGGTTGATGAAGTTGTAGTTGTAGCATATGGTTCTGCAAAAAAGAGTTCACTGACGGGATCTGTAGATATTGTAAAAGCGGATCAATTAACAAAAGTTCCGGTAAATAGTGTCGATCAGGCATTGCAAGGAAAAGCAGCCGGTGTACAAGTTACGGCTTCTACCGGTAGACCAGGTGCCGGAGCAAATATTAAGATTCGCGGTACCAGTTCTATTTCTGCAGGTAATGACCCGCTATATGTAATTGATGGTGTACCAGTTTCTTCTACTGATTTTGCGGCTCTTAACTCCAACGATATAGAATATATGTCTATATTGAAAGATGCTTCTGCTACTGCTATATACGGTTCCAGAGGTGCTAATGGCGTAATCCTTATTACTACTAAAAAGGGACAAAGTGGAAAGACAACTGTAAATGCGAAGGCTTTATTTGGAATTTCGACCAGAACATTGACTGACGGTGATTTTACAATGATGAATGCACAGGAGAAACTACTTTATGAGCGCCAGTTGGGTAGCGGTCAAGGAGCTTCAATGACAGATGAAGAAATTGCAGCTGCACCAAATACCAATTGGGCGGATGAAGTTTTCCGTACCGGCTTTACTCAATCATACGAACTGAACGTATCCGGTGGTACGGATGCTACCCGTTTTTATATTTCCGGTCAATATTTTGATCAGGATGCAATTGTGCCGGGTTCGTATCTGACTCGTGGTACCGTTCGTGCTAATATCGAACACAAAATTAAAGATCGCTTGAAGATTAATTTCTCTTCATCGGCCGGTGTATCTAAGGAAGGATTATTGAGAACTGACCGTAATGCATTGAATCCTTTTAATTATATTTATAGTGCAAACCCATATGATGCACCTTATAATGAAGATGGCACTTACAATACTGACATAATTGTCGGTGGTGTACCTTTGAATATATTCGAGAATATCGATAATAACCCATCCTATATCAATAAGTTGAAAATGCTTGGCGCTTTCAGTCTCGAGTGGAGAATTTGGGACGAGATTAAATATACTACTGTTGCAGGTATTGATTATACCCAAAATCTGCAGTATCAGTTCAATCATCCGGAATCTCAATTGTCTCAAATATTAGGTTCTCCTTATGGGTATCGTCGTGATTCATATGCACATAGAGCCACTTGGGTATGGACGAATATGTTGAGCTATGATAAAACGTTCAATGATGTGCATCAAGTGAAGGCTATTGTCGGTATGGAGGCACAATCCAGTAATTATCGTGATATTGCTGCTGCTGTCAGCGGATATCCTACCGGAAAATTGGATGCCATAGATATTGGTGCAACCGATAAAGATGTTGAAGGTATTACTACAGATTGGAGAATGCTTTCTTACTTGGCTACGGCAGGCTATACATATGATGATAAATATATTGTCGATGCTGCAATACGTCGTGACGGTTCTTCCCGCTTTGGTGCAGACAATCAATTCGGTACATTCTGGGCTATCGGTTTAGGATGGAATATGGAAAGAGAAAGCTTCCTTGAAGATGTAGAATGGTTGAGCCGTTTGAAACTTCGTGGCAGTGTAGGTACTTCCGGTAATAATAACATCGGTGATTATGCAGCACAAGGTGTATATGGCTACGGTAGCTACAACGGTGCTTCGACTGCTTACCCGAAACGTTTGCCAAATCCGGAACTTTCATGGGAAAAGAGTATGCAATCATCTGTAGGTCTGGATGCCGCATTTTTTGATTCACGTTTGAATATCACATTCGACCTTTATAAACGTAAAACAACCGATCTGCTTTTAGCAACACGTCTTTCAATGACTTCCGGTTTTTCAAGCCGTATTGATAATGTTGGAGAATTGATGAATAAAGGGTATGAATTGGCTATTAGCGGTGATATCATAAAGACCAATGATTGGACATTCAGTCTGAATGGAATGATATCCCAAAATAAAAACAAAATTGAGAAATTATACAAAGGGAATGACATAACAGTTGGCTGGAATAACTTAATCAAAGAGGGATATCCTATCAATGTGTACAAAATGGTACGTTGGGCTGGTGTAAATCCTGCAAATGGAGATGCTTTGTACTATACCAAAGACGGTAAAATTACAAATGTATATGATTCGAACGATGCGGTAATTTTGGATGATAAGACTCCGGACCCGAAATATTTTGGTTCGTTTGGGGCGAGAGTGGCATACAAAGGTATCGAATTGAATGCTGATTTTTATTTCTCAGGTGGCAACTACATCTATAATCACAACCGTTTCTTTACGGAAAGCGATGGTGCACAAATCGGACAGAATTTAGATAAGAGTTTATTGTATGACCAATGGAAGCAACCGGGAGATATAACCAATGTACCGAGACAGGATTTAAATAACAGCACCTATATGTCTACCAGATATCTTGAAGACGGTTCTTATATGCGTCTGAGAAATCTGACTTTGGCCTATACATTCCCCAAAAGTTTACTGAAACCTTTAAAAGTTGAAAATCTGAGAATTTTTGCCCAAGGATTGAACCTGTTCACAATTACGAATTTCCGTGGTCTTGACCCGGAAGTTGGGGACTCGCCTACAACAGGATTGGCAGCTACAGCAGGTCCAGCAGCGGCTGTACTCGATTTTAGCTTCCCTGCTTCACGTACCATTATGTTTGGTATCGAAATAGGTTTTTAATAAAGTTTTTTCATTAAAAAAATAAAGTATGAAACTATCAAGAAAAACAATAATACCGGTAATCGCTTTTTTGAGTCTTTCATTTACGGGATGTGCTGATTTTTTGGACACAACTCCCCATGACTCACTGAACAGCGATAACGCATTAGAATCTTTAGAAGATTTTAATAATACCACAAATAGTGTATATGAATCGATGCGTTCTTCATCCTACACAGCCAATTTTATGTTGATGGTACCTGATGTGATGTCAGACAATCTGATTCTGAACCGTGACGGACGTCTTATCTATAACGAGTTTGCCGGATTTAAATTTTATGCCGACACTTATGGTGTAAGTGGAATGTGGAGTGCTGCATACAATGCCATATTGGGAACAAACGAGGTTATTACACGCATGGAAAGTGATCCTTCAATCATTGCTTCAGATGAAAAATTAGGTAAGAACTTGTTGGCTGAATGTCTCGCTTTGCGCGGAATGATCCATTTTGACCTGGTACGCCTTTATGGTAAAAATTATCTCCAAGCTTCCGATTCTGATCTGGGGGTAACTTATAAAAAAGATACGGAAACAACGCTTCCGGCTCGTAACACGGTAAAAGAGGTATATACTTGGTTGACGGAAGACTTGGAAAGAGCCAAAGGGATGATGAGCGATGATTATAATACGACAATCAATTATCGTTTAAATAAAAAGGCTATTGCAGCAATTTTGGCACGCGTATATCTGACGATGGGAAAAGACCAATTGGCTGTGGATAATGCTACTGAAGCGATAGCTGGTGACGGTTCTGATATTGCCGGTATCGATGACTTTAGTAAAATATACACTACGAGCATGGATGTTCCAGAGGTTATATTACGTATTGCGTTGAAGTCTGATGACGGTTATTTGCCAGGTAATGACTGGGGACAGGGAAGTGTAAGCAATTATAATGCTAACTACTCTGTTTCTTATGGATTAAAATCATTGTATTCAGGTACAGACTGTCGTAATGCAGTTATAAAGCAAGTGACCTGTAAGAGTGGTTTGTGCAACGTTGTATGGAAATGGAATAATGGTGGAGCTACTGTAGGTTTGGTTGACATTCCTCTTATCCGTACATCTGAAATGTATATGACACGCGCTGAAGCCAATTACAACTTAAAGAATTATCCGGAGGCGCTGAGTGATTTGAATCTATTACGTGCAAAACGCTATTCTGATTATGAAGAAGGTACTGAAGCCGGATCTGCATTGGAAAAGGAAATTCAGTTACAAAGACGTTTGGAGCTTGCATTTGAAGGACATCGGTTCTTTGATCTGAAGCGCCGCCATGAAGATGTGATCCGTGACGATAAAGGGTTCCTTGCTGATGGCACAGGTGCAAGTTCTGATGCACAGGAAGTGTCAGCTGACAGCCCTTATTATGTATTGCCTATTCCTCAGTCAGAAATAGATGCAAATGAAAATATGATTCAGAACAAATATTAATTCTAAAAACAGAAACAAATGAGAAAATTGAAATATTTAATTCTGGCTGTCGGAACTTTATTTGTTATTGCTTCATGTGATGATAACATTCCGCAGTCATTCAATGCAGAAGATAGCAACGCCAGTTTTTCAAAAACAACTGCCTCTGTAAATGAAAATGCTACTGAACCTTTAGAGATTCCATTAGTATTGGCCGGTATCCCCGGAAGCGGTAAAGTTACTGTTACATTGGCCGTTTCAACAGAGGGAGATACGAATCCAGCCATTGAAGGTGAAGATTTCACAATAGACAATAAAGAAATCACTTTTGAAGAAGGCTATGGAACTCAGAATATTGTAATTCGTCCTATTGATAATAATGTATTCACAGGAAAAAAGACATTTACACTTACGATTGCAAGTAGTACTCCTGAATTGAAAGAATCCGTTCAGAACTCTGTAAAAATATCCATTGCAGACGATGAACATCCGTTATCATATTTGTTTGGAACGTATGCAATGGAAGGAATTCTGATATCTCAAGGACAGGCTTCTCCTAATGGATATGATGTTACAATAGCAGCACACGATGCTGGAGCATTGAACGAAATAGAAGTTGACTTTGGATATCCGGAAGTTGTTTTAGCTTCTGTTGGTGAAGAAGATGGGGAGACGGTTATCACATTCTATAAGAATCAAGATGTAGGAGAAGCACAAGCTGGATATATTGCTCATTTCGTATGGACAACAGTCGAAGATGGGAAACAATATTATAGCGAAACTGATAATGTAATGGCAACTTATGATAATGGGATAATTACATTGAATGAAGATAATGGATTTGGATTCCTTGCTTATGAATCAGGTGTTCCGTATGCATGGTTTGAATATTGGATGCAAGGCAGTGTTACTTTTACAAAAAAGTAATAAAATGAGTAATCAATAACTTGATAAGGTCACCTGATATTAAGGTGACCTTATTTGTCTAAAAACAAATATATTATGAAAAGGAATCTATTATTTATTGTCTTTCTGTGTTGCACATGTTTGGGTATATATGCAGCTCCTTTCCGCTTTTTGGAAACCATTGTTACTCAAGCCGATGGAAGTCAGTTAGTTTTGTATGCATCTGGTGACGAATTTTATCATTGGATACATGATAAAGACGGGTACACCATTGTACAAGCAGAAGATGGTTATTGTTATTATGCAATTAAAAACGATAAAGGAGAACTGGTACCTTCAATATATCGGGTGGATGATGAATTACCATCAAAAACAAAAATCGTTCCTTGGTTGAAAATATCAAAACAACAATACGACAAACGCCGGAAACGAATGCAAATTCAGCCAATGACCAGAACTACTAAACCTCAATATGCCTCTCATAAAAATCCATTAAACAATATCGTCATATTTGTTTCTTTTAAAGATGCTACCACATTCTCAAAAAAGAGATCGGTATATGACAGTCGGTTCAATAGTACTACATCTTCGAGCGGATCATTGAAAGACTATTATAAGGAGGTATCATACAGTAATTTGGATATCACTTCACATTTTTATCCCAAAACTTCGGATATGACTTCTACCGCTAATGGTTACATCGATTTTCATAACAGAGGCTTTTATCGCCCTTATAATGCAACAACTAACCCTGATGGCTATAGAACAAGTGACGAGTCGACAAACAGAGAACATAACTTGATAGTAAATGCTATTGATGCAGTAAAAGCCAGTATCGAACAAGATTTTACGCCGGATGAGCTGGATAATGACAACGACGGCTATATAGACAATGTCTGTTTTGTCATTCAAGGAAATAGTGATGGCTGGAGTGATTTATTGTGGGCACACCGTTGGTCGCTTTATACTAAGGAATGCTACATTCATGGTAAGCGAGTGATGGATTATGTTTTCCAACCCGAGAACCAAGTTACCGTGAATACACTTTGCCATGAGATGTTCCATGCATTAGGTGCACCGGATTTATATCATTATAGTGAAGAAAGTCAGAATCTCGATCCTGTGGGTAGTTGGGATCTGATGAACAGTGGTTGGTGTCACATGGGAGCCTATATGAAATGGATGTATGCAGGCCAAAGTTGGATTAAAGATATGCCTACAATAACCCAACCGGGTACCTATACACTACTTCCATTATCTCAGAGTGCAGAAAATAGTTGCTATAAAGTTAACTCTACTAATCCAAATGAATATTTTGTTTTGGAATACCGGAAAAAAGAAGGAAAGTATGAAAAAAATCTGATCCGGTCAGGGCTACTCATTTATAGAATCAATACAACGGTCAGTGAAGGGAATCGCAACGGTCCTCCTGATGAAGTTTATATTTATCGTCCCTTTGGTTCATTAACGGAAAATGGTTTTTTGGATGAAGCCGCTTATCAGACAACTTCGGGTGCTGTAATGACAGATAAAACATTCCCTAAGCCTTTCTTGTCAGATAATTCGGACGGTGGCCTGAGAATTAGAAATGTGATCATGGAAGATGATAAGTTGACTTTCGAAATAGAAGATATTCCTACTGGCTTTGAAAATCTTTTTGATGATAGAAAGATGCAACTAAAAATGGTGGATAATACACTGTATGTGTCATCAGATGAAAACGTTGAGTCTATTGTCGTAACAGATATTTCAGGCAAAGTTTTGGAACAAACTAAAAACACGAACCAACTTTCGTTGAAACAATTTTCTCAAGGTATCTATATTGTATCCATTCTATCCGGAAACAATATGTATAAACGAAAAATATTTATAGAATGAATTTGCTAAAAATCCGTATCATACAAATAGCCCCCTTATTGTTTTGGGGAGTTAATGTTGTAGGACAGAGTATAGATAATCATTTTCTGTTCAACCAGTTTAGAGACGCCACGATTTTATACAAAAACAAGAAGGAAAATCGGACTGCACTCAATTATAATAAAGCCACAGAAGAGATGATTTATATTTCACCAGAAGGTAAGAATATGGCATTGTATCCGATAGATCAGATTGATACGGTCTATTTTGATAAACGAAAGTTTGTTCCGGTTGACAATCGTTTTTATGAAGTCTTGTCACGGAATAAGTATACTTTATACGCTTCTTATCGTTGCCGGATGAGTATTCAAGCACAAAACATCGGCTATGGTACTTCTTCAACTACGGCTGTTGATAATATTTCATCATTAAACACATCCGGAGAAATCTATCAATTGAAATTACCCGAAAACTATAAAGCGGAACCTTACGTTCTGTATTATATTGAAGTAGATAATCAATTGAAGAAATTTACTAAAGCCAAAGAACTGGTAAAGTTATTTCCTGATCTAAAGAAAGAGATAGCATTATTTATAAAGAAGAATCGAATAAAGAATAATACAGAAAGCATAGTCAAAATCGTCGATTTTATATCTGGCTTATAATTCATAACATTTATTTGAAATGATGCTATATTGCATATATAGTAAGAGGGTACCCTTTTGTGAAGCGCACCCTCTTTTCATTTCTTTACATGACCATCTGAATTATTTATTGTATTGTTGGGAATATAGGATGGATTTAATATGCGCTACTATTCGCCACAATGTTAATAATTGAATCCGAAATGCCACAAAGGTATTGTGTTATTGTATCCATATTCTATATCGTCTTTTACCACATAAGCATTTTCTATACCATGTATTTGTTTTTGCTGTTTTCCTGCCCCTCCTATTTCAAAAGTATAGTTATCTATTTCAAAATCTGACTTCTCTGATGAAATCACTTTATGGTGAACTTTCATTTGAGAGAGAAAAAATGTTTCCCGAATGTTTCCTGTATCGGGTTTGTTTTCAGCCAAGGCATAGACTAAATTAGTATTATCCAAATAGATCTTTTCTATTTTTCCGAGTAAACGAATTCCTCCTGTACCATTACGTAGCTGGGCTATTATACCAGCTCTTTCTAAATAATATAGAAAATCAGTAATAAGATTACGATGTACGCCTATCAGTTGTCCAATTTTGGTAAAATTGGGTTTAAAAGGTACACTTTGTGATATAACATAAAGTAATTGCCGGATTTTTTTGGTAGTTGCTACATTCATATTTGCATAAATTGGTATATCATTTTCGACAGTTAAATTAATGATATTACGTAGGCGTTGGTCATATCCGGGATCACTAAAAAATGGATAATAACCATTTTCTAAATATTCTTTGAACAATGGTAACGGGTGATTAACTCCCGGAAGTTCTACTTTATGATTTAATATATCTTGTAAAGAATAAGGTAGTATTTGTATCCCCTTAGATAACATTATATACTCTCGAAAAGAAAGCCCTGGCAGGAAATAACTCAATGCCCTGCGGCTTAAATCAGCATTTCCTTTGTAAATATCAAGAATAGAGGAACCGGTAAATACAACTTGAAAGTCTGGGAAATAATCATAAATCATTTTTAATTCTTTAGACCAGTTCTGGTACTTATGTACTTCATCAATGAAAAGGTGTTTCCCACCATTTTTATAAAAAACAGAAGCTAAATCGAAAAGCTTATGTTCTGCGAAATAAAGATCATCGGCATTGACAAAAAGCGTATCTTCCAGTGAGTGATGTAACTTTATATGCTGCAATAGCATAGTTGTTTTTCCTACTCCTCTGGGTCCTATTATTCCTAACATTCTGGCAGACCAATTGATATCGTCGTGTAAATAGCGAATGTAGGATGTATCTGTCAAATTCAGTAATCTACGGAAAAGTTCAAATAATTGTTCCATATTATATAAGTTTATAGTACAAAGATACAAAACTGCCAGATAAAAGTTGCAATAATCAAATAAATTGCAACTTTTAAATTGCAATTTTAACGCTATACGCAATTTTTATATGGCAATTTAAATATAAGTAGAGTTCATTTTTGATTATAAAACACTTATAAGAGCCCAATGATAGGTAATACATTTATACATGTTTTACAAGTGTAATTATGATGTCGTTTTTATATTCGA
>NZ_HF990976.1:0-3966 GCF_000432295.1 Bacteroides sp. CAG:189 | reverse complement strand
TTAAATCAAAGTGTTGCGGAATTAAGGTTAAACTAAAAAATTGAATCATGAGAACACATTTTCTTCTTTGTTTTCTATTTCTGTTTTCTTATTTGGGAGCGACAGAGATATCTGTGGATCCGATAACTTTTAATGATGCGTATACCAATGCAGGTGATGGAGATGTTTTATTGCTCGAACCGGGTATATATGCTTCATCCGTGACCTTTCCTTCCGGAAAAACAATTACTTTGAAGTCTGCTTCTGCAACAGAGCTTCCGGAGATCCGGTTCGGTGTATCCGGTAATGATGAGGCAATTATGAATGGCGGATTGATTTTTGACGGTTTGAAAATCGTTCCGTCCGGTGATTATTTTATCAGCGTAGATAAGGTAGGCGATATTGCTGCCATCCGGGTTCTTAATTGTACGATTGAATCTGTGAACCGTTGTTTTATTCGCACTAATAATAATGGATATAGCATTGGTGAGATAGAGTTTGCCAACTGTATCATCCGCAATTGTGGTGATAAAGGTTGGAACTTCCTATATCCAAAGCACATTGTCCGTAAAGTATCCGTACGTAACTCTACCTTGTATAATTATCCGGGTGGGGAGAGTTTTTTCTTAGCCAATGCTTCGGATACGGATAATGTAATGGAGTTTTTGTTCGAAAACAATACGGTATATAAATGGGCAAAGAGTTCCGATCGTGCACTTTGTAAAACGTCCAAAAATTACAGTGTTAATTCCAATTATGTTTTTCGTAACAATATCATAGCCGAACCGGGTGTAGCAGGACAAACTCCGAGTTTACTGGAAGCTACCGGGGGTAATGTGATAGGGGAAAATAACCTGATAGTCAATTATGGAGGTTATAAAGTTAGTAATGCCGTCTCGCAACAGGTGAATGATCTTACCTTGGAAAGTCTGGGGCTGTCTGCTTTAAGTTTCCCTGATCCGGACAACGGTGATTTTACGATCCTGTCCGGTTCTCCACTGGCTACTGCCGGTGTGGATGGCCAGTGTGTAGGTGATCCTCGCTGGATAAAGTCCTTGGGAGATGCTGTACATGTAGAGACTGCTGCTTTACCCGAAGAGGCCGGTAGTGTTTCACCGGTTAGTATTGCTGTCGAAAAAGGAGACAATGCAACATTCACCGCTACGTCCAATTATGGTTTCCGTTTCAAACTTTGGCAGGATGGATCGGGTAAAACTCTTTCGACGGAAAATCCGGCGACCCTCCAAATAGATAAAGATATGAAGGTGGTAGCTGTATTTGATGCCATGGATATGCAGACTTTGACCGTTAACTTAACCGGAGATGGTGCAAAATGGGGAAAAGTGACATTGAGTCCGGAGGCAGAAGGAAACCGTTATGAGAAAGGAACCATTGTAACAGTTACTATAGTGAATAATCCGGTTACTTCTTTTATGTATTGGGAGGATCAGTCCAGCGAGGTATCGCGCCAGGTGATTATGGATGCCGATCGGGAATTGACTGCTGCTTTCGATGTGATTCCGTTTATTGTCGGATGGGATTTCGCCGTATCCGAACCTCGTGGCAATCGTCCGGGAGACTATTACTATCAGACGGATAATACCGGAAACCTGAGTTTATACAATTACGACGGAAGCTCTACCAATTGGGGAGGTAGTAACCGTACTTTCGGTGGTGTAACTTATGATTGTGCCCGCCGCTATACAGCTGCAGCCGATATCAAGACAGCTCCCCGTTATTTCCAGGCTAAATTTTCGGCCCGTGAATATAATAATATCCATGTGAAGTCTATGATCGCTGCAGATAATGAATGCGTACACAAATTACAAAAGATGCAGTATTCTACGGATGGTACGACGTTCTTTGATCTTGCAACGATTGACATGACCGGAAAAATCAGTACGGAATGGATCGCTTGTGATGCCGTGTTGCCTGTAACGCTGACAGAGGAAGAGAAATCTACAATCTATATTCGTTGGATACCCGATTTGAGCAGTGAATTGTTGGGGCAGCCTGCCGATGATGCTACCGAGGGTTTTTATCTGGCCAATCTCTTTGTATATGCTGATCCGAATGACGCTGATCCGGAACCTCCTGTATTATTGAGTACTACCCCGGTCGAAGGTTCGTCTACTGCCTCTGCCAACGGAACTATCACTTTTACATTTGATAAAAAAGTGAAAGCCGGTACTGTTCCGGTTGTATTCAATGGAGAGACGATAACTCCGGTTTTCGGTAGTAAGACCGCTTCTTATACTTATAAGAATCTGTCTTATGGTACTCAGTATGAATTTGTATTACCGGAAGGAGCCGTTACCAATCTTGTAGGTAATTCTTTCCCCGGAGTGACACTTCATTTCTCTACGGTGCCGCGTCCCGATCCTATTGCACGTGTGTTCGACGCTATTGTTGCTGCAGATGGAACAGGAGATTATACAACCGTACAGGCTGCCATCGATGCAGCACCGGCCGGACGTTCGATGCCATGGCTCATCTTTGTGAAAAACGGTTCTTATAGAGAACAGGTGATTGTGCCGAAAGAAAAATCATTCATTCATTTAATCGGGCAAGATAAAGAGAAGACAATTATTCATCATAAACTGAATGTAGGTGGTAAGCCTGCAGAGGGTGACAATGATGAGTTTTGGAAATATTCCGTTCATAATCCGGCATCCGAAGTTTATCAGTTTGAAGGTACAGTCGTGAAAATAAATTCAACGGATTTCTACTCGGAGAATATTTCTTATGTGAACGACTGGGGTATTGATAGCCAGGCCGGCCCGCAAGCACTTGCAATGAGTACGCAGAATGACCGTTCGGCTTTCTTTAACTGTAAATTCCGCTCTTATCAGGATACTTGGATGACCTCTTCTGCAAATGACAATAATCACCGTACGTATGTCACCGATTGTTGGCTGGAGGGTGCTGTCGACTATTTCTATGGTGGCGGTAATGCCTATGTCGAGAAGACAACCTTCTATAATTTGCGTAGTGGTGCTGTTATTGTAGCTCCCAGCCATGGAGCGGGTACACGATGGGGGTATATTTTCGATCATTGTACGGTAGATGGTAATGCTTCGGCTGCTGATGGTAAGCAAAAGTTAGGTCGTCCCTGGCACAATTCTCCTATTACCGTATATCTGAATACGACCATGAATATTCCGATTGCTCCCGAAGGATGGACTGATATGGGAGCAGTTCCTGCTCTGTTTGCCGAATACAATAGTATGGACAAAGACGGTAATCCGATTGATTTGAATAATCGTAAGACTACTTATACGCATGGAGACGGACAGACCGGTAGTTGCAAGGCCGTGCTGACAGCCGAAGAGGTAGTGAAATACACCTACGAAAATGTGATTTGTGAGAATGACAACTGGAACCCGAGAATGTTTATGGAGAAAGTGGATAAACCGGATGATCTTGTTTTAGATGGTGAGCAGCTTTCTTGGAAGGCATCCCGATATGCTATTTGCTATCTGGTGTTCTGCGATGATGAAATGATAGGAATGACTAAGGATACCTTCTTTAATGTTCCTGCATCCGGTAAAGATGCTTCCGCTTATCAAGTGAAAGCTGCCAATGAATACGGTAGCTTGAGTGAACCGGCCACTGCATCAAAAGGTACGGGAGTCCGGAATGAGACGGTCGATAATCGGCTTCAAGTTCTGATTAATGGAAATGAACTGTCTGTTCTGGGTGTTTCTGCCGGTATTCCTGTTATTTTAGCAAGTGTAGACGGTTGTGTAGTGAGAAGCATGACGAGCACGAGCGATAAGGTAACTTTGATACTTCCCTCATTGAAAGGAGTATTTGTATTGAAAGCAGGTGACCGTTCCGTTAAAATTATGTTTTGAACTGTCTGAGATACAGCAGGTGGAACGTACTTGAATGAATATTGTTTCTCCTTTGATAATCAGATGTTTATAAGCCTTATGATGAGGCAAATAAGAGTGTACACTATTACTATACAAAAGTGTACACTCT
>NZ_HF990975.1:0-4364 GCF_000432295.1 Bacteroides sp. CAG:189 | reverse complement strand
ATTTGACAGCATAGCAACGCAAAACGCTGAAATTTACACGGTTGCTAAATCGTTACCTATATATCTCAATAATCCGTTAAAAGTTTATTACTCAATCGGTTAAATCAAACCGATAAAAATCTAAAATAATTAAAAAGCATGTTTTTCCTTTTTTTTCGTTAGAGATACAGATTTAATATAAGCTTTGTATTACTTTTGCATGCGATTGTGGTAATCACTCTGAATAATTGTTCATTATGAAAAGAATAAAAACAATATTAATTCTATTTCTCGTATGCCTGACAGCGAAAGGAGAAGACGTTTTCCGTAACGATAACGATTCTATCCGTCTCAGCCTGCTGACTTGTGCCCCCGGAGAAGAGATATATTCTTATTTCGGACATACTGCCATCCGTTATGAAGATCCCGGCAAAGGAATCGATGTTGTTTTCAACTACGGATTGTTCAATTTCGGAGCGCCCAACTTTATCTTCCGTTTTGCCCTCGGACAAACCGACTATATATTGGGAGCCACTCCATACAACCGGTTTGCAGCCGAATATATATTCGAAGAACGCAGTGTATGGCAACAAACATTGAACCTGACTCCGGATGAAAGCCGGAAGTTAGCTTCACTGCTCATAGAAAACAGCAAACCGGAAAACCGGACATACCGGTATAACTTCTTTTACGATAACTGTTCGACCCGTCCGAGAGATAAGATAGAAGAGTGCATCGAAGGAAAAATTATTTATGACTACCCGGCAAAAGACGGCACGAAGTCATTTCGGGAAATTGTGCATCAATACACCCAAGGACATCCGTGGTCGCAATTCGGCATCGACCTTTGTATCGGCAGTGAGGCAGACCGCCCCATCACCAGCCGCCAGATGATGTTTATTCCCTTTTATCTGGAAGACGCAATAGCATCGGCCAGAATTGTAAACAACGGTAATGAACGCCCTCTGGTACTGGAAAGCACATCACTTATCAGTTGTGAAGACGACGCGTCACCCGGAACGATAGGATTTTGGGACCTCCTGACTCCCATACGTGCAGCATTGCTTCTGCTCATACTCACAGCAGCAGCTACCATCTACGGTATCCGGAGGAACAAAAGTCTTTGGGGAATAGACATTATATGGTTCGGCACTGCCGGCATTGCCGGTTGCATACTTGCCTTCCTCGCCCTGTTTTCCGAACATCCTACTGTCAGTTCTAATTATCTCCTTTTCGTTTTTCATCCGGGACAGCTTGTTTTCCTCCCGATCATGATAAATGCCGCCAGAAAAGGCCGAAAATGTTGGTATCATGTGTTGAACTTTACAGTTTTAACACTTTTTATACTGCTTTTTCCGCTAATACCGCAAAGAATTGATTTAGCTGTCGTACCTTTGGCACTTAGTTTGTTGATACGTTCTGCAAGCAATCTTATTTTGACTTATAAAAAAAAGAAATGAAAGGATTACTGACTTCCATAATAACCGTACTTACCATTACCGGACTACAGGCCCAGCCGATGTCATCTACTCCCAAACTGGTGGTAGGACTGACAATCGACCAGCTTCGTACGGACTATCTGGAAGCGTTCTCCTCCTTATACGGTGAAAAAGGATTCAAACGGCTCTGGAAAGAGGGAAAAGTATTCCGCAACGCCGAATATAAATTCAACAGAGTAGACCGGGCATCGGCCGTGGCCGCTATCTACAGTGGAACCACTCCGTCGATAAACGGCATCATCGCCAATCAATGGCTGGATATTTCTACCCTGCGATCGATGAGTTGTGTAGACGACCCCGCTTTTATGGGGAACTACACGGACGAGAACAGTTCACCGGCCCTGTTACTGACTTCCACCATCGCCGACGAGCTAAAAATCGCTACACGCAATAAAGGACTGGTATATGCCATTGCCCCTTTCCGCGATGCTGCCATCTTTGCAGCAGGACATACCGGGAACGGTGCTTTCTGGCTGAACGAAAATACCGGAAAATGGTGTAGCACTACTTATTATACGGAATTCCCCTGGTGGGTAAGCCAATATAACGACCGGCAGGCAATCGATTTCCGCATCGGAGAGATCACCTGGACACCGGTTCATCCGATGGAGAAATATGTATATCTCCCTGAATGGAGAGATATGCCGTTTAAATATAAATTCGACAATGAACGGCAAAATAAGTTCCGCAGATTCATTGCCAGCCCTTTCGTCAATGATGAAGTCAATCTTCTGACCGAAGAGTTGCTGGATAAAAGCACTATCGGGAAAGACGAAGTGCCGGATATGCTCTCACTGATGTATTATGCCGGCAATTATGCCCACAAGACATCACAGGAATGCGCGATGGAGCTGCAGGACACGTATGTAAGGCTCGACCAGAGCATTGCTCACCTGCTGGAAGTGCTCGACAAGAAGATAGGGCTTCAAAACATACTTTTCTGTATCACCTCTACCGGATATGTAGACACGGAAGCTGCCGACCACGGGCTTTACCGCATTCCGGGCGGTGAATTCCACCTGAACCGTTGCGCCGCTTTATTGAATATGTTTCTGATGGCTACTTATGGTGAAGGCCAATTTGTAGAAGCTTATCAGGACCAGCAAATATACCTCAACCATAAACTGATTGAAAAGAAACAACTCGACCTGGCCGAAATACAGGATAAGGCGGCTGATTTTCTGATACAGTTCAGTGGCGTGAATGAGGTTTATTCCGCACACCGTCTGCTGTTAGGCGCATGGACACCGGAAATCCATATGATCCGCAACGGTTTCCACCGCAAGCGTTCCGGAGATTTATTAATCGATGTGCTTCCGGGATGGACGGTTGTCAACGAACACAATCCGTCGGAAAATAAAATTATCCGCCACGCACATATACCGGCACCGCTTATCTTCTTTGGAAATTCAGTAAAACCGGAGGTAATACAAACACCTGTTACCGTAGACCATATTGCACCCACTCTGGCCAATGCCATGAGAATAAGGGCCCCCAATGCCTGCACTGCAACTCCGCTTACCATACGGTAAAAACACTTTTTTCAATCTAAGTAAATAATAAATAAATAGAATACACAAATGGGATTTAATGAATTTTTAAGCTCGATTTTCGGAAACAAATCCACGCGAGACATGAAAGAAATTCAACCTTGGGTAAACAAGATCAAAGCTGCTTACCCAGAGGTTGCTAAATTGGATAATGACGGTCTCCGTGCGAAAACACAGGAACTTAAGCAATACATCCACGACTCTGCAAACAAGGAACGCGCTAAAGTGGAAGAACTGAAAGCCAGTATCGAAACCGTAGAGTTGGAAGACCGTGAAGAGATTTTCACTCAAATAGACAAACTGGAAAAAGAAATTCTTGAAATATACGAAAAAGCGCTCGACGAAGTATTGCCGGTGGCTTTTTCTATCGTGAAAGATACCGCAAGACGTTTTACGGAAAACGAAGAAGTGGTGGTTACGGCTACCGACTTCGACCGTACACTGGCTGCAACAAAAGACTTCGTACGCATCGAAGGCGACAAGGCTATCTATCAGAATCACTGGAATGCCGGCGGTAACGACACGATATGGAACATGATTCACTATGATGTACAGCTTTTCGGTGGCGTAGTGCTTCATAAAGGTAAAATTGCCGAAATGGCGACAGGTGAAGGAAAAACCTTAGTGGCTACCCTGCCTGTGTTCCTGAACGCACTGACCGGAAACGGTGTGCACGTTGTAACCGTGAACGACTATCTGGCAAAACGTGACTCGGAATGGATGGGACCGCTTTACATGTTCCACGGACTGAGCGTCGACTGTATCGACAGACACCAGCCTAACTCGGATGCACGCCGTCAGGCTTATCTGGCAGACATCACTTTCGGTACAAACAACGAATTCGGTTTCGACTATCTGCGTGACAACATGGCCATCAGCCCGAAAGACCTCGTACAGCGTCAGCACAATTATGCGATCGTCGATGAGGTAGACTCGGTATTGATCGATGATGCCCGTACACCGTTGATTATTTCCGGTCCTGTACCTAAAGGCGAAGACCAGCTTTTCGAAACTCTCTGCCCGATGGTGGAACGTCTTGTGGAAGCACAGAAAGTATTGGCAACCAAGTATCTGACAGAAGCAAAGAGACTGATTGCTTCTGATGACAAGAAAGAGGTGGAAGAAGGATTCCTGGCTCTTTTCCGCAGTCACAAGGCACTCCCGAAAAACAAGGCATTGATTAAATACCTCAGTGAACAAGGTATCAAGGCAGGGATGCTGAAAACAGAAGAAATATACATGGAACAAAACAACAAGCGTATGCATGAGGCTACGGACCCGTTGTATTTTGTTATCGATGAAAAACTGAACAGCGTAGACCTGACAGACAAGGGGG
>NZ_HF990974.1:0-972 GCF_000432295.1 Bacteroides sp. CAG:189 | reverse complement strand
GCATTGATCCAATTGGGGATACAGTCCGGTGATGAGGTGGTCTGTCAGTCTTTTACCTTTTGTGCTTCCGCCAATCCGGTTACTTACTTAGGCGCTACGCCTGTATTTGTGGATAGTGAAGAGGATACCTGGAATATGAGTCCGGTTCTTTTGGAAAAAGCGATTAAAGACCGGATAGCGAAGACAGGTAAGAAGCCCAAAGCGATCATTCCCGTTCATCTTTATGGCATGCCGGCAAAGATCGATGAGATTTGTGCGATAGCTGAGAAATATGAAATACCTGTATTAGAGGATGCTGCGGAGGCTTTAGGTTCGGAATTTAATGGGCGCAAATGTGGTACGTTCGGTACATTCGGCGCTTTGAGTTTTAATGGCAATAAAATGATCACGACTTCCGGTGGAGGCGCTTTGGTCGTAGCGGATGAAGCTGCCAAGAAACAGACGATGTATTATGCTACTCAGGCTCGTGAACCGTTTCCGTACTACCAACACGAACATATCGGATATAATTATCGTATGAGTAATATCTGTGCCGGTATCGGTCGTGGGCAGATGACGGTTCTGGATGACCATATCGCCCATCACCGGCATGTACATGATTTGTACGAGAAGGCTTTTGCCGATATGGAAGGTATTACTTTAATGTCTAATCCGGACAGCCGTTTTAATGCGAATTATTGGTTGTGCACAATTCTGATCGATAAGGAACTTACGGGGTTTGATTATGAAGAACTGCGGGTAACTCTTGATACTAAGGGTATCGAGACACGACCGTTGTGGAAACCTATGCATTTGCAACCGGTATTCAAAAATAATCCCTGTTACATAGACGGTACTTCCGAGAAACTGTTTAATAAGGGACTTTGTATCCCTGCAGGTCCTTGTGTAACGGATGAGGATGTAGCTTATATAGTTACAGAGATTAAAAACTGTATGAAGAAATAAGTTCTTGATGAGTACTTTTTTGAATTT
>NZ_HF990973.1:0-1434 GCF_000432295.1 Bacteroides sp. CAG:189 | reverse complement strand
GCTGTTGCTGATAAGAAGATTATCGAAGTGGCAATTAATGAAATGACTGCTATCACAGGTCAGAAAGCTGTTGCAACCATTTCTCGTAAAGATATCGCTAACTTTAAGTTGCGTAAGAAAATGCCGATTGGTGTTATGGTAACTTTGCGTCGTGAGAGAATGTACGAATTTCTTGAGAAATTGGTTCGTGTAGCTCTTCCCCGTATCCGTGACTTCAAGGGTATTGAAAGTAAGTTTGATGGAAAGGGTAACTATACTCTTGGTATTCAGGAACAAATCATTTTCCCTGAAATTAATATCGATAGTATTACCAGAATTCTCGGAATGAATATTACCTTTGTAACCTCTGCACAAACAGATGAAGAAGGTTATGCCTTGTTGAAAGAATTCGGTTTACCGTTTAAAAACGCTAAAAAAGATTGATAATATGGCAAAGGAATCAATGAAGGCACGTGAAGTAAGACGTGCTAAATTAGTAGCCAAATATGCCGAGAAGAGAGCTGCATTGAAGCAAATTGTTAGAACAGGTGATCCTGCTGAAGCTTTTGAAGCTGCACAGAAATTGCAGGAACTGCCTAAAAATTCTAATCCGATTCGTATGCACAACCGTTGTAAGTTGACTGGTCGTCCTAAAGGATATATCCGTCAATTCGGTATCTCTAGAATTCAATTCCGTGAGATGGCTTCTAACGGTCTTATTCCCGGTATTAAGAAAGCAAGCTGGTAATTTTTGTTTTAAATATTGTCAGGGTAGGCCTGATTAATTTAATTTTTTATTATATGACTGATCCAATAGCAGATTATTTGACGAGGTTGCGGAACGCTATTCAAGCAAAGCACAGAGTTGTAGAAGTTCCCGCTTCAAATTTGAAAAAAGAAATCACTAAGATTCTTTTTGAGAAAGGCTACATTCTTAATTATAAGTTTGTAGAAGATGGTCCTCAAGGTACAATTAAGGTTGCCTTGAAGTATGATCCGGTTAACAAAGTAAACGCGATTAAGAAATTGGAAAGAATCTCTTCTCCAGGTTTGCGTCAGTATACCGGTTACAAGGACATGCCGCGAGTTATTAATGGTTTGGGTATTGCTATAATATCTACTTCCAAAGGTGTAATGACCAACAAAGAAGCCGCTGAACTGAAAATTGGTGGTGAAGTTTTGTGTTATGTATATTAATAGGAGGAATTAGCAATGTCAAGAATAGGAAAATTACCCATTAGTATTCCCGCTGGAGTAACAGTTACTCTGAAAGAAAATGTGGTTACCGTGAAGGGACCCAAAGGCGAACTTAGCCAATATGTAGATCCTGCTATCAATGTTGCCATCGAAGATGGTCATGTGACTTTGAGTGAGAATGAAAATGCAATGTTGGATAATTCCAAACAAAAGCATGCATTCCATGGTTTGTACCGCTCTTTAGTTCACAACATGGTT
>NZ_HF990972.1:0-3728 GCF_000432295.1 Bacteroides sp. CAG:189 | reverse complement strand
GTTCAATTAAACGAACGTCTATTGAAACACTTTTTCAGTTTTATCATTGTTTCGTTCAATAAAAAATATTTCGGAATTAGTTACGGTTTGATAGAGAAAAATGTCTCATTCAAACCGCGAAGCGCACCCAAAATCCTGGTTTTAATCTTTTACTAAACTATAATAAGTGTCTGATATACAAAAGAAATGGTTTGCTGCTCGTGTTAGAGATAAACAAGAATTTTTAGTTCGTAGTTGGATTGAAAAATTGAGGACAGAAAATGTGCTTGATGTAGAATACTATCTTCCCACTCGAATTGTAGTCAGGCAGCTGAAATATCGCCGAAAAAAGGTAGAAATACCTCTTATTAAAAATTTAATCTTTATACAGTGTACCAAGCAGACAGCTATTGATCTGGCTAATCAGTATAGTATCCCGCTTTTTTATATGAAAGATCTCTTTACCGGCAACATGCTTGTTGTTCCGGACAAGCAGATGGATGACTTCCGTTTTGTGTTGGATCTTTCTCCCGATGGTGTCAGTTTTGATAATAGCGCTCTTGTTGTCGGCAGTAAAGTAAAAGTCGTGAAAGGTGAATTTGCTGGTATCGAAGGTAAGGTCGGTATTGAAGCCAATAAAACTTATGTCATTATTCATATTCAGGGTGTTTTGACCGCCAATATCAAAATACCCAAAAGTTATTTGAAACCAATCGAATAAAAATATCAAATTATTATAATGGAATCATTCACAACGAAAGCTTTGGAGCTTCAGCGTTTGGCCCACCAATTACTGTTTTTTGAGGAAGACGCATCTCTCTATTCTGATGATTTTTGCAGACAAAATCGTACGGTTCTCACTCTTAGCGATACCTTGTATTCTCTTTGGAATACAGCAGGCTCTCTTATGCCGGAAGAGGATGCGGAAGTTTGTCTGGCTCTATTAATGGGGTATAATGCCACTATATACGGTGATAGCAATAAGCAGGAACATATTCAGCAGGTCCTTGATTGTTGTTGGAAGGTTCTGCCGCATCTGCCTGTTTCTTTACAGAAGCTTCGCCTGCTGACTTATTGTTATGGGGAAGTGTATGATGACGCTTTGTCTCGTGAAGCCCATGATATTCTGAAAAGTTGGGGTGGGAGAGAGTTGACTACTGAAGAGCAGGAAATAGCCGGTTTACTGGATAGTATGGAGGCAAATCCCTATCCGTGGGAAGAGATAGAGGAATAACTGGGATAAGGTGATTAATTAAAACAAAGGAAAATAAAAAAAGTAATTTAACGAATATGCAATTAAAATATTATTTATTGTTAGGATTGACCGCTTTGTTGGCATCTTGTTCTGCTCCGAAAGAGGTACTTTACTTGCAGGATATTACTTCTTTGAAAGAGGAGGTCATTGATAAGAACTATGAAGTAATCATTCATAAAGATGATTTATTGGCTATTTTAGTGAACAGTAAAGATCCGGAACTGGCGTTGCCGTTTAATATGCCGTTGATAAGTTTCCAAATTGGAAATCAAAATTTGGGACAACAGCGTGTATTAGGTTATCTTGTCGACCAGAATGGTGATATTGATTTTCCCATCTTAGGCAGGCTTCATGTAGAAGGACTGACGCGCATGCAGGTGACGGAATTGATAAAACAGAAATTAATGAATGAGGATTTGATAAAGGATCCTATTGTCACTGTTCAGTTTCTGAATTTTAAAGTTTCTGTAATGGGTGAAGTGGCTCGTCCGGGTACATTTGATATTTCCGGTGATAGAATAACGCTATTGGAAGCTTTGAGTATGGCAGGTGATTTGACTATTTATGGCCGTCGTGACCGTGTGGCTGTTATCCGTGAAAAAGACGGTAAACGTCGTATTCTTTATCATGATCTTCGTTCTTCTGATATTTTTCAGTCTCCCTGTTACTATTTGCAGCAGAATGATATCGTGTATGTAGAACCTAACAAGGCGAAGACGGGACAGAGCCGCATTAATTCCAATAATTCTGTGAGCGTTTGGCTGTCTGCCGTTTCGGTATTGGCTTCCATCGCTTCTTTAATGGTAACCATGTTTAAATAATCCGGATATAAAAAGAACAATGAATACTGAATATAAAAACAATGATGCCCGTAAGCAGGAGTCTGAAATTAATATCAGCGATATCTTCCATCTTGTATTGGCTAACTGGTACTGGTTTGTACTTTCTGTTCTGGTCTGTGGCGGCGTAGCTTTCTTTTATTTGAAATCTTCCTCCAAAGTATACAGCCGTATGGCATCCGTTCTTATCCGTGATGATTCCAAAGGTGGTGCCATGAGTGAATCGGCAGTTTTTGCCGATTTGTCTCTTTTCGGTGGTAAGCGCAATGTGGACAATGAAGTACTTGTTTTCCAATCCCGTCATTTGATGGAAGAGGTTGCCCGCCGTTTACATTTGGATATGAGTTATAAGGTGAAGAATGGTCTCCGTAATGATGAGCTTTACACTCATGCTCCGGTAACGGTTTCTTTTCCTGAGGCGGAGGAGCGTCAGGTTATAAAAGTAGTAGTTACCCCTGTCGATTCTGTTACGGTACGTCTTTCTGACTTTTCTTTGGCTGTAGGCGGTGGGGGAGTCCGTTCGGAAGAAGTTTTGGATGTACATCTGAATGATACGGTTTCTACTCCGATAGGTCCGATGATTATCACTCCTACGTTGTACTATACGGATGTCTTTTATGGCAAGCCTGTAAGTGTAGTCAAATCTAATTTGGAAAGTGTCATCGAAGGATATCGTACCAGATTGAAAGTTTCTCTTGCCAGCAAGACGGCTACCATTATCAACTTGGTTTTGGATGATGTATCCACTGCCCGTGCGGAAGATATTTTGAATATGCTTATTGCTGTCTATAATGAGGATGTGATCAATGATAAGAACCAGATAGCGGTAAATACCTCCAAGTTTATCAATGAACGTCTGATTATCATTGAACGTGAATTGGGGAGCGTGGACGCCAATATCGAAAGTTTTAAGCGAGAAAATCAACTGACTGATATAACTTCCGAGACGGGTATGTATCTTGCTAATACGAGCCGTTATCAGCAGGAAGGTCTTAGTCTGGAGAACCAGTTGAGTATTGCCAGGTACATTAAGGAATATCTGACAGATCCTCAGAAAAGTTCGGATCTGATTCCTGCCAATACCGGTATATCGGATAACAGTGTTGAGTCTCAAATTAAAGAATATAATGATGTTTTATTAAAACGTGATAAATTGGTAGTAGGTAGTAGCAGTAAGAATCCGATTGTGATAGATTTGAATAATTCTCTGAGTGCCATGAAGCAGACGATTATCCGTTCGGTAGATAATCTGATTGTCGGGTTGAATATCCAATTGAAGAATATCCGTGAACAGGAAGAACAGACCACGAAGCGCATTGAGGCTGTGCCTGCCCAGCAGAAATATGTACTTACAGTGGAACGTCAGCAGAAGATCAAGGAGGAACTTTATCTTTATTTATTGAATAAGCGCGAAGAAAATGCTTTGACTCAGGCTATTACTGAGAGTAATGCCCGTATCATCGATTCTGCTTCGGGTAGCAGTGCTCCGGTGGCACCTAAAACAATGACGATTTTCTTGGCTTCTATTGTTTTAGGGCTGGCTATTCCTATGGGCATATTTTGGTTGTTAAATGTGACGGATACTAAAGTCCGTACCCGTAAGGAGTTGGATGAAGTTTTAACTATTCCTTTCTTAGGCAATATTCCCCGTCACG